>NZ_JZWV01000282.1 GCF_000966975.1 Streptomyces katrae
ACCGGGCCGTGTCCCTCGGGGAGTTCGGTCCAGGTGCCGGAGCCGCGCCGGCTGCGGACGTAGCCGCTCTGGCGCAGCAGGTCATAGGCGCCGGTGACGGTGGCGCGGCTGGCTCCGACGGCCTCGGCGAGCTCGCGCTCGGCGGGCAGCCGGACGTGCAGGGCGATCCGCCCGTCGAGGATCAGCGTGCGCAGGGCGTCGGCGAGGGAGCGGTAGCCCGGGCGGGCCAGTACCTCGGCCGGGAGCATCGCCGCGAGCCGGCGGCTGCCGACCGTCCGGTCCGCCGTATGGACCACTCTGTGGACCTCTCGCCCGTTCGCCATGCCAACCTCCCCTGATTGGCTCTGCCAGCCAGGCCAATCCGGGTCCAGACTCGCGGTATTGGCCCCCCATTGGCAAGGAGAGTCCAGGATGCCGTACGAGGTGTTCACCGACCGTGACGAACGGGCGCTGCTGGCGGCCGCCGAGAACCGGATCTCCGCGCCCCTGCGGATCGGGGCCGCGCTGGACCCCGTACGGCGTCTGCTCGCGCGGTACTCACCCGTACGGGCGAGGAGGGCGCGAGAATCGCTCCCATGTCAGCAGCCGAACACACGTCCCCGCCCGCTCCCCCGGTGAACGCCGCCGCACCCCCGGTGATCGCGGGCCTGCTCCTCGCCGCCGGCGGCGGGCGGCGGCTCGGCGGGCGCCCCAAGGCCCTGCTCCCCTACCGCGGCCGCCCGCTCGTCGAGAACGCCGTGCGCGTGCTGCGCGAGGCGGGCTGCGGCCCGGTGCACGTGGTGCTCGGCGCCTCGGCGGCCGAGGTCCGCGAGCGCGCCGACCTGGCGGGGTGCGTGGTCGTGGACAACCCGGACTGGGCCGAGGGCATGGGCTCCTCCCTGCGGGTGGGCCTGGCCTCGCTGGCCGGCACGGGGGCCGGTGCGGCGCTGGTGTCCCTGGTGGACCAGCCGGGCATCGGGCCGGCGGCCGTGGCCCGGGTGCGGGCGGCGTACCGTTCCCCGGCCAGTCTGGTGGCGGCCGCGTACGACGGGGAACGCGGGCATCCGGTGCTGTTCGGGGCGGACCGCTGGGCGGACATCACGGCCACGGCGACCGGGGACCAGGGCGCGCGGGTCCACCTGAAGAACCACGCCGACGAGCTCATCCTGGTGGAGTGCGGGGACGTCGCGGCCGCCTTCGACATCGACACCCCGCCCGACCTGGCACGACTCGGCTGAGCCGCGCGGAGCCGGGGCCTGAGCGGGGTGTGACCGCGATGGCACTGAGGGCCACAGGCAAATGGAATCTGTCGACTCAGAGAATCTCGACATCAACAAACCATTGAACTTCCACCATGAGGAAATTACTATCCACTGGTCAGAAGCGCCCTGAACCCCCAGACGGCGCCGGCGACCGTTACACGGAACTCTCCACACCCGGCGGCACTGCGTGCCGTCTCGCGCGAGCATTCCCCGCGGCCGCAAGGCACCGCCGCTGAAGGAGTGACAGATATGTCCGCACCAGCGCCGTCCCCGCTGGCCATCGTCGACGCCGAGCCCCTGCCCCGGCAGGACGAGGTCCTCACCGATGCGGCCCTCGCCTTCGTGGCCGAGCTCCACCGGCGGTTCGCCCCCCGCCGCGCCGAGCTCCTCGCCCGACGCGGCGAGCGGCGCGCCGAGATCGCCCGCACCTCCACGCTCGACTTCCTCCCGGACACCGCACAGGTCCGCGAGGGCGACTGGAAGGTCGCGCCGGCCCCGGCCGCCCTGAACGACCGCCGCGTGGAGATCACCGGTCCCACCGACCGCAAGATGACCATCAACGCCCTGAACTCGGGCGCCAAGGTCTGGCTCGCCGACTTCGAGGACGCCTCGGCTCCCACCTGGGAGAACGTGGTCCTCGGCCAGCTCAACCTCATCGACGCCTACGAGCGCCGCATCGACTTCACGGACGCGCGCACCGGCAAGGCCTACGCCCTCAAGCCCAACGACCAGCTCGCCACCGTGGTCATGCGCCCGCGCGGCTGGCACCTGGAGGAGCGCCACCTCAGCTTCGAGGGCGGCCCGGCCTCCGGCTCCCTCGTGGACTTCGGCCTGTACTTCTTCCACAACGCCCAGCGCCTGATCGACCTCGGCAAGGGCCCGTACTTCTACCTCCCGAAGACGGAGTCGCACCTGGAGGCCCGCCTCTGGAACGAGATCTTCGTCTTCGCCCAGGACTACGTCGGCATCCCGCAGGGCACCGTCCGCGCCACCGTCCTGATCGAGACCATCACCGCGGCCTACGAGATGGAAGAGATCCTCTTCGAGCTCAAGGACCACGCGGCGGGCCTCAACGCGGGCCGCTGGGACTACCTGTTCTCCATCGTGAAGAACTTCCGCGACGGCGGCGAGAAGTTCGTCCTGCCGGACCGCAACGCGGTGACCATGACGGCCCCCTTCATGCGCGCCTACACCGAACTGCTCGTCCGCACCTGCCACAAGCGCGGCGCGCACGCCATCGGCGGCATGGCGGCCTTCATCCCGTCCCGCAAGGACGCCGAGGCCAACCGGATCGCCTTCGAGAAGGTCCGGGCCGACAAGGACCGCGAGGCCGGCGACGGCTTCGACGGCTCCTGGGTCGCCCACCCCGACCTGGTCCCGATCGCGATGGCCTCCTTCGACGCCGTCCTGGGCGACAAGCCCAACCAGAAGGACCGCCTCCGCGAGGACGTCTCCGTCGCCCCCGGCGACCTGATCGCGATCGACTCCCTGGACGCCCGGCCCACCTACGAGGGCCTGCGCAACGCCGTCCAGGTCGGCATCCGCTACATCGAGGCCTGGCTGCGCGGCCTGGGCGCCGTCGGCATCTTCGGCCTCATGGAGGACGCCGCCACCGCCGAGATCTCGCGCTCCCAGATCTGGCAGTGGATCAACGCCGGAGTCGTCTTCGAGAACGGCGAGCGCGCCACCGCCGAACTCACCCGCGCCTTCGCCACCGAGGAGCTCGAGGCGATCCGCGCCGAGGTCGGCGACGAGGCCTTCGCGGCCGGAAAGTGGCAGCAGGCCCACGACCTGTTCCTCCAGGTCTCCCTGGACGCCGACTACGCGGACTTCCTCACCCTCCCCGCGTACGACCAGCTGATCGGCTGACACCCCGCTTCGGCTGAACCGCACAGCGGCCGAACCCACGCCCACGGCCCTTTGCCCGTGAAGTGCGCGGCGTGCGCGGCTGCGAAACCGCGCGGCCGCCCCCAACTGCCGCAGCCGCGCCCCGGTCCGCGCCGGACCGCACCGGCAGCCCCTCCCCGCGCCCGACCGACCGGTCGGGCGTTACGTCATCGTAATCCGACTGTACCTAGCGGTAACAAGTGGGCCCGTGCCACCTTTCCGATGCCACCGGCGCCGGCGGTACCCCCACTTTCCAAGCCACGCACCGAAGTTGTCGGCAACTTCGGCGTGGCCGACCGCAGGAGTTCCGCAGTGATCGGATTCCGCAAGGCCGGCAAGGACCGGGCCGCCCGACGCCGTGTGCGACGGCTGGCCGGTGCCGGGATGGTCGTACCGCTCGCCGCCGGCGCGCTGCTCTTCGGCGGGGCCGGGCCGGCGGCGGCCGGGCCCGGGACGGGTCCCACCGCCGTCGTGTCCATGGGCGACAGCTACATCTCCGGCGAGGCCGGGCGCTGGAAGGGCAACAGCCTGACCAACAGCGGGAGCAGGAACGGCACTGACCGGGCGTGGGTCAGTGGCAGCACCTACGACCCCGCGAAGGTGTACGGCACCACGGCCGGCGGCTGTGACCGCTCGGACTCGGCCGAGGTGCTGAGCGCGGGCGCGGTCGCCGAGACGGCCGTGAACCTGGCCTGCTCCGGGGCGACCTCGCAGAACGTCTTCCGCGCCTCCAACGGGGGCGTGTCGTACAAGGGCGAGGCCCCGCAGGCCGACCAGCTGGCGGCCGTGGCCGCGAGCCGCAACGTGAAGGTCATCGCGCTCTCCGTCGGCGGGAACGACCTGGGCTTCGCCGACATCATCAAGGAGTGCGCGCTCGACTTCGTGCTCTGGAACTCGTACTGCTACGACGACCAGCAGGCGGGCGTCGACGCGAAGATCGACGGGGTGATGGCCAACGTCGGCAAGTCGGTCGACGAGATCCGGGCCGTGATGCGCCAGGCCGGGTACACGGACTCCTCGTACCGCATCGTGCTCCAGTCCTACCCCTCGCCGATCCCGCGCGGCGCCGAGAACCGGTACACCCAGAGCGACTGGAGCCGGCTCAACAGCGGCGGCTGTCCCTTCTGGAACCGTGACTCGGACTGGGCCCGCGACTCCCTGGTGCCGCAGCTCGCGGACCGCCTCAAGCAGGTCGCGGCGGCCAAGGGCACCCAGTTCCTGGACCTGCGCGACATGATGCAGGGCCGCGAGGTCTGCGCCAAGGCCAGCAAGCAGGTCACCTCGACGGTCCCCGCGTCGGCGAAGACCAGCGAGTGGGCCCGCTGGATCGACAACAACGAGACGCAGGGCCTGGTCCAGGAGTCCATGCACCCGAACCACTTCGGCCAGCTGGCCCTCGGCCGCTGCCTGGCCCTGGCCGTGGCGCAGCCCGCGGACTCGGCCTCCAGCTGCAAGAACACCGCCGGTGGCGACCAGAGCGGGATGTACCTCACGTCCACGCCGTAATGCGGTGAGGACCGGGGGCGGGCTGTCATGATCAGGTCGTGACCGCCCGCCCCCTCGGGGAAACCCGTACCACCGAAGGAAGTTGACCGGAGATGGCCGTCATCCACCGCACCACCATGAAGCCCGGCAAGCTGGAGCTCCTCGCCGGCTGGCTCCCGGCCCGGCCCTGGTACGCCGGCGCGTCCGCGGCGCCGGACCTGGCCAGGGCCGGCGGGTTCCGGATCGACGACCCGGAGGGCGAGGTGGGCATCGAGTTCATGGTGGTCACCGACTCCTCCGGCGCCGGGCCCGTCGCCTACCTCGTACCGCTCACCTACCGCGGGGCCCCGCTCGAAGGCGCCGAGGAGGGACTGATCGGCACGTCCGAGCACGGGGTGCTCGGCACCCGCTGGATCTACGACGGGGCCCACGACCCGGTGCTCACCGGGCGGCTGCTCGCCCTCCTGCGGGGCGAGGCCGCACCGCAGCACCAGAGCGAGACCGGCGTCCCCGACCCGACCGTCGTCCCCGAGACCGCCGAGGACGCCCTGCCGGGCGGGGCGGCGGTGGTGGGCGTGGAGGACGGGCCGGAGGGCACCCGTCTGGTGGTGGAGGCGGGCGGGCGGCGGCTCGGGCTGGAGCTGCTGCGCGTGCTGGAGGCCGGCCGGACCGTCCCCGGCGCGCTCGGCCGGGTCACCGCCGGCTGGGAACTGCCCGACGGGACGCGGCCGCGCGGGGCCTTCGCCGTACTGCGGGAAGGCTGAGCCGGGTCGGCGGAGCGTGCTCCACGGGCCGGGCCGCGCCGCCCGCCGCCCGACGTCCGCCGTACGGGCTACGCCGCCCGGTCCGGGCCGGTCAGGGCCTCCATCGCGGTGGTGAAGGCCGCCCGGCAGCGCAGCCAGTCCGGGTCCGGGGCCGGGGAGTGCAGGTCGACCAGTTTGGGCAGCAGGTCCGCCGAGAAGGCCCGGGCCGCCTCGGCCGGGAGCAGCGAGGGCAGGTTGTCGATGGCGATCACGTCGACCGGCCGGGCGCCCCCGCGCAGCCGCCGGGCCGGGGCCGTCCAGTCGGTGAGCCGGTCGTATACGGGCAGCAGGTGCAGCTCCGATCCGGTGTCACAGGTGATGTCGGCGATCACCGAGAGCCGGCCGGTCCCGCTCTCCAGGTCGGCGGGGGTCAGGAAGGGCGGCACGGGCCGGGTGGTGAGCACCGCGTTGACCAGGATGTCGTGGTCGAGCAGCGCGGCCCGGTCCAGTCGGCGGGTCGCCCCGCGCCCCCAGCGGGTGACCGCGATCCCGGCGGTGGTGAGGGCGTCGCAGGCGCCGCGCCCGCTGCGGCCTTCCGCGCCGATCACCAGGGCCCGTAACCCGTCGGCCGGCGCGTCCCGCAGGCGGGCGTCCAGCTCCGGCCGGGGCGTCGGGACCAGGGGGGCGGTGAGCCGGCCGCGCGCCTGCAGGGCGGCCAGGGCGGCGCCCGCGTACCCGGCCCAGTAGCCGAAGGCGGCCAGCCGGCGGCCCTGGGCGTCGGCCAGGTACTCCAGGTCGAGCAGGGTCCCGCCGCCCGCGGCGAACCGCCGCAGCAGGCCGGGCGCCTGGGGCTGCCCCTTGTAGGCGTGCCCGAAGTACACGTGCCGGTGGTGCAGGGCCTCGGGCGCGGGCGGGAGCTCCTTGAGGCCGAGGACGTACGCCGACCCCGGCGCGGCCTGCGCCCAGGAGCCGGCCGGGGCGGTGCGGCAGCCGGCGGCGGCGTACGCGTCGAGCGGGAAGACGCGGTGGCCGGAATCCTCCACGGTGATCCGTACGCCCTGCCGTACGAGGAGCCCGGCGTCGTCGGGGGTCAGCGGCGCGCGCCGTTCGGTGGGTCGGGTCTCGCTGCGCATCCACAGCTGCGGGGTGTCGGCCATCGCTGTACCACCTGTCCGGTCAGAGGGGTGGGGCGAGCCAGCGCTCAAGCGATGTCTTTCCGCGTCCTTTACGCCGTACGCCGGATCGGGGCGGCAACTCCCGACCCCCTGACACCCCGCGCCCCGCCGGGCCTCCCGGGCCTCACAGCTCCGGCAGGAGCCGCCGCAGCGGGGTCCGGGCGCCCTCCGCGTGGGCCGCCCGGAAGGCCTCCGGGGTCAGCCGCAGCCGCAGGGTCCGCTCGGCGCGCGGCGGGCAGGCGGAGGTCGGGCGGTATCCCGAGACGGAGCCGAGCAGCCGGGCGGCCGGCTCGTAGCGGCCCAGGTCGGCCTCCAGCTGGGCCAGCAGCTCCACCGAGAGGGCCTGGCCCAGCCGGTCTCCCAGGGCGAACTGGGCCTCCAGGGAACGCAGCAGCCAGGTACGGGCCAGCGCGGGGCGGCCCTCGCGGCGCTGGAGCAGGGCCTGGGCGTAGCCCGCCCAGGAGCGCGCCCACAGGTCGGGGCCGTCGGAGGCCCCGGCGCGGAAGGGCACGGCCGCCGGGTCGGTGTACGCGAGGGCCATGGCCAGGGCGGACTCCAGGGCCCGCCGTCCCGGCCCGAACTCGGGCTCCGCCGGCAGCAGTCCGAGGGCGTCCCGGTACTCCTCGGCGGCCTCGTCCGGGCGGTCCCGCCACAGGGCGGCGGTGCCGCGGACGTGCGCGAGGTAGGCCAGGACGGTGTCCTCCCCCTCCTGCACGGCCGTGGCCCAGGCCTCCACCAGCAGCGGATCGGCCGCCGAGGCCTCGCCGACGCTCGCCACCAGCCAGGAAGCCAGCCACAGGGCCCGGGCCGGCCGGGGCGCCGGGTGCCGGGCCAGAGCCCGCTCCAGGTGCCCGCGCCCCTCCTCCACCAGCCCGCAGGCCGACCAGAGGAACCACAGCGACACGGCGATCTCCAGCGCACCGGCCGGACCGGCCGGCGACCGCGGGTCCATCGCCAGCCGCAGCTCGGGCAGTTCCCGCAGGGCCAAGGCGCGGGCCTCCAGCTGCGCCCCCGAACGCCACAGCTGCGCGGCTCGTTCGGCGGTGATCCGGCAGCGCTCGTGGTGGCGGCGGACGACGGTGGCCCCGTCCCCCCGCGGATCGCGGGCGAGGCGCCGGGCCGCGTAGGCCCGTACGGTCAGCGGCAGCCGGTAGCGGCCGGCCGCTCCGGGCTCCGCCAGCAGGGCCGGGGCCAGCTCCAGCGCGGCGGGTATCCCGTCGAGGGCGACGCACAGGGCGGCGACGGCCCCGGCGTTGTGCTCGGTGAGCTCGAAACGGGGGTCGGCCCCGCGCGCCCGCTCCACGTAGAGCCGTACGGCGTCGGACGCGGCCACCCGGGCCACCGGACAGGGCTCGTCGGGGTCCTCGGGGGCGGCGGGCAGGGTCAGCGGGCCGACGGCGAGCAGGGCCTCCCCCACCACGCCGAGGATCCGCTGCGATGTGGCCAGAATGCGTACCCTCGGCCACCGTGCGAGCAGCTCCCCCACGAGCTCCCCGGCCCGTTCGCCCAGCTGCTCGCAGCCGTCGAGGACCAGCAGCACCTCGCGCCCCTCGAACCCCTCGCCCAGCTCGGCGGCCCCGGCGGCCGCGGCGGAGGAGCGCAGCCGGGACGGATCGGCCCACACGACGTCGGCCCCGCTCGCGCCGCAGAGCTCGCGGACGGTCCGCAGGGCGATCCGGGTCTTGCCCATCCCGGCCGGCCCTGTGATCGTGACCAGGCGTTCCGCGGCCAGCAGGGCCAGGGCACGGGCCACTTCGGCGGCCCGCCCGACGAGGCTGGACAGCTCGGCGGGCAGCGCTTGACGCGCGCTCGAGCCGCGCTCCCCCATACGTCCTCCCGCTGCTCTCTGGGGCTGCGCACGTCGGTCCCCTCGGGCACGACCGCCCGGTGCGGCGGTACGGCGCATGAAGAGAGATGATCAGTCGAAAGTCCGGTTAACCGGTCCGCGGCCGGGAAAACCGCCAGGGGTAAGTATGAACTCGGCCATTTCCACCATTGACGACACCGATCGTGCGCTCGTCCACGCCCTGCAGCTCGCGCCCCGCGCCAGCTGGGAGCGGCTTGCGCCGGTGCTCGGCGCGCGCCCGGAGACCCTGGCCCGCCGCTGGGAGCGGATGACGTCCGCCGGGGAGGCCTGGGTGTCGGGGCTGGGGCTGCGGACGGGGAGCCAGGCGCCCTGTATGGCGTGGGTCGAGGTGATGTGCGCGGCGGGCACCTCTCCGGCGGTGGGCGCGGCCCTGGCGGGTGACGCGCACACGATGGGCGTGGAGCACAGCACCGGCGGCCGTGACCTGTTGGCCTTCGTGGCCGTACCGGACCTGCACATGCTGTTCCGGTACCTGTCGTTCCGGGTGCAGCGGATCCCGGGGGTGACCGGGACCCGGTCCTCGATGGTCACCGCGGTGCACTCGGCTCCCGATCGCTGGCGGATGGACCACCTGTCCCCGGCGCAGGCCGCCCTGCTGACCGGGCGTACCCGCCGGAACGCGGGCGCGCCGGGGGCGGCCGGGGCGGCGCCGCCGGTGGCGCCGGTGGCCGAGGAGGACCGGCCGCTGATGATGGCGCTGGCCGCGGACGGGCGGCGCAGCGTGGCCTCGCTGGCGCGGGAGTCGGGGATGAGCGAGTCGACCGTACGGCGCCGGCTGAGCCGGCTGGAGGCGGGGCAGAGCCTGCGCTACAGCTGTGCGATGGCCTCGGGGCTGTCCGGCTGGCCGGTGTCGGCGACCTTGTGGGCCGAGGTGCGCGAGCACGAGGTGGCCGACTGCGCGGCGGTGGCGGCGGGGCTGCGCGAGACGCGGACCTGCATGTCCGTGAGCGGCACCTGGAACTTCATGATCAGCGCGCGGCTGCGGACCATCGAGGGGCTGGCCCGCTACACCGCCGACCTGTCCCGGCGGCTGCCGGGGCTGCGGATCACCGACTCCGCGGTGGCGCTGCACGTGCGCAAGTCGGAGGCGCAGGAGCTGGACCAGACGGGGCGGCGGCTGCGGACGGTCCGGCCGGACATCTGGACGGACCCGGCACCGGGCGTCCCGGACCGGACCTGACACGGGGGCCGGGGCCCGGACGCGGGGCCGACGGGCCGCCCCCGGCGGGCGGGCGGCGGCACGTACGCCACACCCGCAGTGGGTGGCGTACGCACCGCCGCACGCCGGCCGGGGGCGCGGGTACGGATCGGGGGCTCCGGGCCTCGGGGCTCCGGCTTCAGTGCACGAAGGCCGGCTCCGCCGCGGGTTCCGCCGCCGTCTTCCTGGAACCGAGGTGGTTGAAGGCCAGATTGAGCAGGATCGCGACCACGCAGCCGGTGCTGATGCCGGAGTCGAGGACGACCAGCAGGTCCTTGGGGAAGGCGTGGTAGAAGTTCGGCGCGGCGATCGGGATCAGGCCGATGCCGACCGAGGCGGCGACGATCAGGGCGTTCTCGCCCTTCTCCATGGCCGCGCCCGCCAGGGTCTGGATGCCGCTGGCCGCGACCGAGCCGAAGAGCACGATGCCGGCGCCGCCGAGGACGGGCAGCGGGACGACCCCGATGACGGAGGCGGCCACCGGACACAGGCCCAGCAGGATCAGGATGCCGCCGCCCGCGGCGACGACGAAGCGGCTGCGGACCTTGGTCATCGCGACGAGTCCGATGTTCTGCGCGAAGGCGCTGCACATGAACCCGTTGAACAGGGGGCTGAGCGCGCTGCCGAGGGTGTCGGCGCGCAGGCCCCCCTCGATGGTCTTCGCGTCCGCCGGGCGGCCCACGATCTTGCCCAGGGCCAGGATGTCGGCGGTGGACTCGGTCATGCAGACCAGCATCACGATGCACATCGAGATGATCGCGGCGACCTGGAACTGGGGGGCGCCGAAGTGGAAGGGGGTCGGGAAGCCGACGAGGTCCGCGTTCCGGACGGCGTCGAAGTTCGCCATGCCCAGCGGTATCGCGACGAGGGTGCCCGCGACCAGGCCGAGCAGGATGGAGATCTGCTGGAGGAAGCCGCGCAGGAACTTGCGCATGGCCAGGACGATCACCAGGGTGAGGGCGGCCATGCCGATGTTCTTCATGGAGCCGTAGTCGGCGGCGGTGCGGTTGCCGCCCTGCGACCAGTTGAAGGCCACGGGGAGCAGCGAGACGCCGATCAGGGTGATGACGGTGCCGGTGACCACCGGCGGGAAGAACCGGACGAGCCGGCCGAAGTAGGGGGCGGCGAGGAAGCCGACCAGTCCGGCGACGATGATCGCGCCGAAGATGACGGGAACGGCGTCGTGCCCCTGCCCCTTGCCGATGGCGATCATCGGGGTCACACCGGCGAAGGAGACGCCGTTGACGAAGGGGAGTTTGGCGCCGATCTTCCAGATCCCGAGGGTCTGGAGGAGGGTGGCGAGCCCTGCGGTGAAGAGGGACGCGCCCATCAGGAAGGCGGTCTCGGTGGCGGAGAGGCCCACGGCGGGGCCGACGATCATGGGCGGGGCCACGACACCCGCGTACATGGCGGCCACGTGCTGGAGGCCGCTGGTGAACATCTTGAACGGAGGCAGGGTCTCGTCGACCGGGTGCTTCTCGTCCGGTACTGCGACTGCATCTTTGCGGAACCTGGGCGCATCGGCCACGGCTTCCTCCGGTCGGTTAAACACGTCGGCAGGGACGTGGGTGTCAGGGAGGTGGTGCGAAAGCGTGCTGGTCGAGCCTGTATGGAGTTGTGGGTGGAGCTGCTTCTCTGTCCCAAGGGGTGCGGAATCGATTCGCCCAAAAACCGGTTCCACGCGGTGGTTCCAGCCCGGTCGGGGCTGGGGGTGCCGTGGCAGTGGCGCGGGTGACGCGCTGTGCGGGGAGGGGGTGTCACGAGTCACCGCCCCGGGGGCGCCGTCGGATCTCTCCTCGGGCGCTTCCCGGGAACGGCTGCCGCGGACCCCGCTCGGGTCCGCGGCGGCCGGCCGGGGGCCGTCCCCCCCGGCCGGACTCCGTGGGGATCAGCCCTGCGCGGAGATCCGCGCCAGGCGCTGGGCCTCCGCGCGGGTGGACACCGCGATGGCGTCCTCGTCCGCGAAGAGCAGCCGGTTGTTCTCGACGATCTGCTTGCCGTTGACGAACGAGGCGGTGACCGGGGCGGCCGCACCGAAGACGAGGGCGGTGACCGGGTCGGCGATCGAGGAGTGCAGGAAGGTGTTCAGGTTCCACAGGACCAGGTCGGCGCACTTGCCGACCTCCAGCGAACCGATGTTGTCGGCGCGGCCGAGGACCTGGGCGCCGCCGTAGGTGCCCAGGCGCAGCGACTGGCGGGCGTTGAGCGCGGCCTCGCGGTGCACCGGGTTCAGGCGGTTGATCAGCAGCGCGTTGCGCAGCTCGGTGTGCAGCTCGCCGGACTCGTTGGAGGCGGTGCCGTCCACGCCGAGGCCGACCGGGACGCCGGCGGCCAGCATGTCCGGGACGCGGGCGATGCCGGCGGCCAGACGGGCGTTGGAGGAGGGGCAGTGCGCGACACCGGTCTTGGTCCGGGCGAACGCGGCGATGTCGGAGTCGTTCATGTGGACGCTGTGCGCCATCCACACGTCCTCACCGAGCCAGCCGGTCGACTCGAAGTAGTCGGTCGGGCCCATGCCGAAGAGCTCGTGGCAGAACTTCTCCTCTTCGACGGTCTCCGAGCCGTGCGTGTGCATGCGCACACCGAGGCGGCGGGCCAGCTCGGCGCCCTGCTTCAGCAGCTCGGTGGAGACCGAGAAGGGGGAGCAGGGGGCGACGGCGACCTGGGTCATCGCGTCGAAGGAGGCGTCGTGGTACTTCTTGATCGTCGCCTCGGTGTCCGCGAGGGCGCCCTCGAGGGTCTCGACGGCGTGGTCCGGCGGCAGGCCGCCGTCCTTCTCGCTGCGGTCCATGGAGCCACGGGCGAGGGTGAAGCGGACGCCCATCTCGGACGCGGCGCGGATGATCGCGCCGGAGAGGTCGCCGGAGTTCTTGGGGTAGACGTAGTGGTGGTCCATCGCGGTGGTGACACCGCCGCGGGCCATCGCGGCCAGGGAGCCCTGGGCCGCCGAGTACGCCATCTGCTCGTCGATGCGCGCCCAGGTCGGGTACAGCGCGACGAGCCAGTTGAAGAGGTTGTGGTCGGTGGCGAGGCCACGCGTGATCCACTGGTAGAAGTGGTGGTGCGTGTTGACCAGACCGGGGGTCACGAGGTGCCCGGTGCCGTCGATGCGGCGGACGACGTTGTCGAGGTTCTCGGGGGCCTTGCCCGCACCGACGAACTCGATCTTGTTGCCTGCGATGACGACGTGACCCGAGGCGTACTCGGTGTCGTTGGCGTCGACGGTCGCGATCGCACAGTTCTCGATGACGATGCGCTCTACGGCGCCGTCATGGGCTGCCGATGCTGCCATGGGACTTCCTCGTGCTTTCAGTGGCGGTGCGGGCACGGCAAAACCCTGGGGATTTGAGTGCCGGAGCCGGGGGCCTGACAGCTGACAGTACTGCCGCCCCGTGTGATGCGTCCGGGTGCCGATTCAGGAAGCTGTGGGGTGTCGCCCCGGGGCCACTGCGGAGCCCCGGGACGCGCGTGCGCTGCTCAGAGGTTGGTCATGTCCACGGGGATACGGGCGTCAGCGCCGTCGCGGAGGACCGTCGCCTCGATCAGACCGTACGGACGGTCCGCGGCGAAGTAGACCTCGTTGTCGTTCTTGAGACCGAAGGGCTCGAGGTCGACCAGGAAGTGGTGCTTGTTCGGGAGGGAGAAGCGGACCTCGTCGATCTCCGAACGGTGGTTGATGATGCGCGAACCCATCTGGTACAGGGTCTGCTGCAGCGACAGGGAGTAGGTCTCCGCGAAGGCCTGGAGCATGTGCTTCTTGGTCTCGGCGTAGGACTTCTCCCAGTTGGGCATCCGCTGCTCGTCGTCCGACCAGTTGAAGCGCCAGCGGCCCGACACCTGGGTGGCCAGGATGCGGTCGTACGCCTCCTGCAGGGTCGTGTACTTGTCCTTCACGTAACCCCAGAACTCGGAGTTCGTGGAGTTCATGACGATCAGGTCCTTGAGGCCGGAGATGACCTCCCAGTTCTGGCCGTCGTACGTGATCTGGGTGACGCGGGTCTCCATGCCCTTGCGGACGAAGGAGTGGTTCACCTCGTCGGAGCCGATGAACTTGGAGTTCGCGTCCGAGGTGGCGATCCGGTCCCAGGCGTACTCCTCGATCCGGATGCGCGCGCGCTGGATCGGCTCCTGGCTGTTCACGAACCAGCGGGCCAGGTGGATGCCGAACTGCTCGGCGGACTCGATGCCGTACTCCTTGGCGAACGCGTACACCGTGTTCTTGGTGGTGTCCGTCGGGAGGACGTTGGCGTTCGAGCCGGAGTAGTGGACGTCGTCCATGTCGCCGGAGAGGGCGACCGAGACGTTCAGGTCCTTGATGTGGTGCGTGTCGCCGTCCCGCGTGATCTTGACGACGCGGTTCTCTGCTTTGCCGTACTGGTTCTGGCCCAGAATCGTGGCCATGCTAGCTCCCTCGGTAAACGGAGTAGCCGAACGGGTTGAGCAGCAGCGGTACGTGGTAGTGCTCGCCCGGGTTCACCGCGAAGGTGATGGTTACCTCGGGGAAGAACGCACCGCTGTCCCTTACGCGGGGGGCGTCCTGCTGCGCCTCGGCTTGCTTCTTTTCGAAGTACGTCTCGGTCTCGAAGTCGAGACGCACGTGTGTGGTGCCCTCCGGCAGGGCCGGCAGGTCCTTGCAGCGCCCGTCGGCGTCGGTGGCGGAGCCGCCCAGGGCCACCCACTCGCCGTCGAGGCCCGTGCGGGCCGACAGGGAGATGGCGACGCCCTCGGCGGGGCGGCCGATGCTGGTGTCCAGAATGTGCGTGGACACCGACGCGGTGGTCTCGGTGCTCATGTTCACTCTCCTTCTGCGAGCTCGACGAGTCGGGTCAGACGGATCCGGTTGATCTTCACCAGTTCGCCGCGCGCGATCTCTCGCTCCTGCTCGGCGGAGTTGTCGATCCGGACCTTGACCGCGTCCCGCATGAACTCACCGGTGGCACCGGTGGCGCAGATGAGGAACACGTGGCCGAACTTCTCCTGGTAGGCCAGGTTCAGTTCGAGGAGCTCGTTCTTGAGCTCCTCCGAGGCACCGGCCATGCCACGCTGCTCGCGGGCGGAGGTCGGGTCTCCCGGCTTCGGCCGGCCGATCGGCGCGTGGCCTCCCATCGCCTCGCCCAGGTCGTCCGCGGTGAGCTCCGCCATGGCGGCCTCGTTCGCGGCGTACAGGGCGTCGGCGGTGGCGAAGGGGCGCTGGGCGAGCATCTTGCTCCCCCACGCCGAGCTGGCGCACACCTCGTGCAGCTCGGCCGAGGCCGCGCTGTCGTCCAAGGCGTTGAACCGGGTCAGACCCGGGGTCGGGCTCGAAGTCACGGTAGGCCTCCGTGGCCTGTTGTTGCTTTGACGGGCTGCGCATAGCTAACGCCCTCGGCAACACGGCGTCAACACTTTGTTGAAACTTCTCGTACACAAAAGCCGCCGCCCGGGTGAATCGGGCGGCGGCTCGTGACCGTCGGTGGAGCGTCCCTCACTCCTGGGTGTTCTGCTTCGCCGCCTTGGCGGGCTTGTTCTGGGCGCCGGAGTCCCGGTTCAGATAGTTGTAGACCGTGAAACGGCTTACGCCCAGGGCGCCCGCGACCGTTTCCACGCCGTGGCGGACGGAGAAGGCGCCCCGCGCCTCCAGTATGCGTACCACGTCCTGCTTGGACTTCCGGTCGAGCTGCGCCAGCGGCATGCCGTGCCGCCGCTCCAGCGCGGCCAGGATGTGGTCCAGCGAGTCGGAGAGCTGCGGCAGGCGCACGGCCAGGAGCTCCTGGCCCTCCCAGGTCAGCACGACGTCGTCGGGCTCGGCCTGCGCGGGGTCCATCAGCTCGCCGCCCATCGCGTCCACCAGCGGCTTGACCGCGGTGACGAAGGGGTGGTCGCGGGGCTCGGTCATGCTCCGTCCTCACCGATCACGTTGACCTGGAGCGAGACGCGCGTGGCGCCGGCCTCCAGGGAATCGCGCAGCAGCGCGGCCACCGCGGTCAGCACCCGGTCGGAATCGCCCTCGGCGGTGTTGCCGAACGGGCCGACGTCGACCGCGTCCAGCTGAGCCTTCTGGATGATCTCGCGGGCGGCCACGGCGTGGGCGGGGGCCTCTTCGAGATCGAAGGGCTCGGTCGTGAACTCCACTCTCAATCGCACGTCGCCAAGCTACCGGGCGGTCGTGAGATTTCGGGAGTCGGCACTTGACAAGTGAGACACCGGGCTTGCAGTCTTCCATCAAGCAGAAAATAACTTCCGCAATACGGAAGGAGCGCACACCCCTCATGGGATACTCGGACCAGCGCTTCGATGTGAACCTTTCGATCCTCTTCACGGAACTCCCGCTCCTGGAGCGCCCCGCGGCCGCCGCCGCGGCGGGCTTCACCGCGGTCGAGCTGTGGTGGCCCTGGATCGAGACCCCCACCCCCGCTCAGGAGGAGCTCGACGCCCTCAAGAAGGCTCTTGAGGACGCCGGCACCCAGCTGGTGGGCCTGAACTTCTACGCCGGCCAGCTCCCCGGCCCGGACCGCGGCGCGGTCTCGGTGCCCGGCGAGGAGTCGGACCGCTTCAACGCCAACATCAACGTCGCGGCCGACTTCGCCGCCTCGGTCGGCTGCAAGGCGCTCAACGCCCTGTACGGCAACCGGGTCGAGGGCGTGGACCCGGCCGTCCAGGACGAGCTGGCCCTGAAGAACCTGGTCGTCGCGGCCCAGGCCGCCGACCGCGTGGGTGCGATCCTCCTGATCGAGACCCTCAACAAGCCCGAGTCGCCGCTCTACCCGCTGGTGAGCGCGCCGGCCGCGATCGAGATCGTGGACAAGGTGAACGAGGCCACCGGTCTCGGGAACGCCAAGTTCCTCCTCGACCTGTACCACCTGGCGATGAACGATGAGGACCTCTCCGAGGTCATCGAAAAGTACGCCGCCAAGACCGGGCACGTCCAGATCGCGGACAAGCCCGGACGCGGTGCCCCCGGCACCGGCGAGCTGCCCCTCGAGGACCTCCTCGACCAGCTCAAGAAGGCCGGCTACCAGGGCTTTGTCGGCCTGGAGTACAAGGCCGCCGACGCCGCCGCGTCCTTCGACTGGCTGCCGGCCGAGGCCCGCGCCGCCAAGTAGGCGGACAAAGTCCGGGCGAACGCCCAGGCACCCCTCGCACTTTTCGTACGTATCAATAGAAGGACCTCATTATGAGCAACCCCGCTGCGCTCCCGAAGATCGCCTGGATCGGCCTCGGCATCATGGGCTCCCCCATGTCCGAGAACCTGATCAAGGCCGGCTACTCGGTCACCGGCTTCACCCTTGAGCAGGACAAGCTGGACCGCCTGGCCGCCGCCGGCGGCACCGCCGCCGGCTCGATCGCCGAGGCCGTCGCGGACGCCGACGTCATCATCACGATGGTGCCCGCCTCCCCGCAGGTCGAGGCCATCAACTACGGCCCGAACGGCATCCTCGAGAACGCCAAGTCCGGCGCGCTGATCATCGACATGTCGTCGATCACCCCGCAGACCTCCATCGACCTGGCGAAGAACGCCGCCGAGAAGGGCATCCGCGTCATCGACGCCCCGGTGTCCGGCGGCGAGGCCGGCGCCATCGAGGCCGTCCTGTCGATCATGGTGGGTGGCGAGCAGGCCGACTTCGACGCCGCGCTGCCGATCCTCGAGGCCCTCGGCAAGGTCATCGTCCTGTGCGGTCCGCACGGCTCCGGCCAGACGGTGAAGGCCGCCAACCAGCTCATCGTCGCGGTGAACATCCAGGCGTGCGCCGAGGCCGTCGTCTTCCTCGAGAAGTCCGGCGTGAACCTGGAGGCGGCGCTCGACGTCCTCAACGGCGGTCTGGCCGGCTCCACGGTCCTGACCCGCAAGAAGGACAACTTCCTGAACCGCGACTTCAAGCCCGGTTTCCGGATCGACCTGCACCACAAGGACATGGGCATCGTCACCGACGCCGCCCGCAACGTCGGTGCCGCCCTGCCCGTCGGCGCGGTCGTCGCCCAGCTGGTCGCCTCCCTGCGCGCCCAGGGTGACGGCGGCCTGGACCACTCCGCGCTGCTCCGCGCGGTCGAGCGCCTCTCCGGCGCCCAGGTCTGATCCCGCGGCGGCCCGCTCCCCCGGGCCGCACCCCCCCCGCCTGACGGGGGCCCGAGTTTCCGGATGGTGCCGGTGCTGACACCTGTCCTGTCGCGCCCAAGCGCCGGCACCGTCCGGATTACCTCCCCATTCTTTCTTTCAACAAACTGTTGACGTCGCGTTCAGGCCGAAATTAGGCTCCGCATGACGGAAGACGCTTTCCGTCAGCAGTTACCCGTACGGAAGGTCACCATGTCGAAGCGCACGCTGACGACCGAGTCCGGCGCCCCGGTCGCCGACAATCAGAACTCCGCCACCGCCGGCGTCGGTGGCCCGCTCCTGATCCAGGACCAGCAGCTCCTTGAGAAGCTCGCCCGCTTCAACCGTGAGCGCATCCCGGAGCGTGTGGTGCACGCCCGCGGCTCGGCCGCGTACGGCTACTTCGAGGTGACCGACGACGTCACCGCCTACACCTCGGCCAAGTTCCTCTCCGAGGTCGGCAAGAAGACCGAGACCTTCCTGCGGTTCTCCACCGTGGCCGACTCCCTCGGTGGCGCGGACGCCGTCCGCGACCCGCGCGGCTTCGCGCTGAAGTTCTACACCGAGGAC
>NZ_JZWV01000283.1 GCF_000966975.1 Streptomyces katrae
CAAGGACCCGATCAAGTTCCCCGACTTCATCCACTCCCAGAAGCGCGACCCCTTCACGGGCAAGCAGGAGCCGGACAACGTCTGGGACTTCTGGGCGCACGCCCCCGAGGCGACGCACCAGATCACCTGGCTGATGGGTGACCGCGGCATCCCGGCCTCCTACCGCCACATGAACGGCTACGGCTCCCACACCTACCAGTGGACCAACGCCCAGGGCGAGGCCTTCTTCGTCAAGTACCACTTCAAGACGAACCAGGGCATCCGCTGCCTGTCCGGCGAGCAGGCCGCCGAGCTCGTCGGCAAGGACGCGAACTCGCACCAGACCGACCTGCTCCAGGCCATCGAGCGCGGTGTGAACCCGAGCTGGACCCTCTACGTCCAGATCATGCCGGCCGCCGAGGCTGCGGACTACCGCTTCAACCCGTTCGACCTCACCAAGGTGTGGCCGCACGCCGACTACCCGCTGCAGCGCGTGGGCCGCCTGGTCCTCGACCGCAACCCGGACAACGTCTTCGCCGAGGTCGAGCAGTCCGCGTTCTCCCCGAACAACTTCGTCCCGGGCATCACCGCCTCGCCGGACAAGATGCTCCAGGGCCGCCTGTTCGCCTACGCCGACGCCCAGCGCTACCGCCTCGGTGTGAACCACACCCAGCTGCCGGTCAACGCCCCGAAGGCGACGAAGGCCGACAACTACGGCCGCGACGGCGTCATGGCGCTGCGCAACGGCTCGCGCCACGACAAGAACTACGAGCCCAACTCGTACCAGGGCCCGGCCGAGACCGGCATAGCCCTCGGCGCCCCGAAGGCCGTCTCCGGCTACACGGGCACCCACGAGGCCCCGGCCCACACCAAGGACGACGACTTCTTCCAGGCCGGTGAGCTCTACCGCCTGATGTCGGAGGCCGAGAAGCAGCGTCTGGTGGCGAACATCGCCGGCGGCCTGTCTCAGGTCACCCTCGAGGACGTCATCGAGAAGAACCTGGCTCACTTCCACGCCGCGGACGCCGACTACGGCAAGCGCGTCGAGGAGGCCGTGCGCGCCCTGCGCGACGCCTGAGCCCCACAGATGTACCGGGGGCCTGACGGGAGGTCAGGCCCCGGGTGCTGAGCCCGCACCGCGGACCCGGATGAGGGGTGGTACGCGGTGGGGGCCGGACGAGGACCGTGGCAGGCGAGCGAGCCAGTGCGGTGGTAATGGGTTCCGAGGCCCGTCTCTTGACCTGAGGGAGACGACGCCGGAGTTCTCGTCGCCCGCCCGCCACGGTCCCAGCCACTCCTCTCTATAGGGGCCACGCACAGGGTCCCCTATAGAGAGGAGAACAACTCCAACTCCTCCCAGCAGTCTCACAGTCTCCGCCCGGCGGTGCGAACGTCCTGTCGCGCCAGCCTCGCTCCGTCGGGCGGTAACAACCAGAGCGCCGAGTCACGGACGGTCCCGTGACTCGGCGCTTTGACGTTGGGGGG
>NZ_JZWV01001661.1 GCF_000966975.1 Streptomyces katrae
CGCCAGGCCCTGGCCGACGCCCGGCTCACCACCGCCGACGTGGACGCCGTCGAGGCACACGGCACCGGTACCACCCTCGGCGACCCGATCGAGGCCCACGCCCTGCTCGCCACCTACGGCCAGGACCGCCCCGCGAGCCGGCCGCTGCTGCTGGGCGCGCTCAAGTCCAACATCGGCCACACCCAGGCGGCGGCCGGCGTGGCCGGCGTCATCAAGATGGTCATGGCGATGCGGCACGGGATACTGCCCGCCACCCTCCACCTCGACGAGCCGTCCCCGCACGTGGACTGGTCGGCGGGCGCCGTCCGGCTGCTGACCGAGGCCGTCGCCTGGCCGGAGACGGAGGGCCCCCGCCGGGCGGGCGTCTCCTCCTTCGGGGTGAGCGGCACCAACGCCCACGTCGTCCTGGAACAGCCCGAACCCGAACCGGCCGCGCCCGCATCGGCGGCCCCCGAAGCGGACGCTCCCGCCCGAGCCGGCCGGAGCCCCCTCGTGTGGCCCCTGTCCGCCCGCACCCCCGAGGCGCTCCCCGAGCAGGCTCGCCGGCTCCTGGCGTACGTACAGGAGAACCCGGACACCGACCCGGCCGACATCGGCCACGCCCTCGCCACGACCCGCGCCCAACTGCCGTACCGCGCAGCCGTCGTGGGCCGCGACCGCGACGAACTCCTGGCCTCCCTCACCGCCTTCGCCCGCCAGGAGCCGACGGGCCACGCCTTCGAGGGCACCGCCGCCCGCAAGACCAGGACGGCCTTCCTCTTCTCAGGCCAGGGCAGCCAGCGTCTCGGCATGGGGCGTGAACTGCACACCTCCTTCCCGGTGTTCGCCGAGGCCTTCGACGCCGTCTGTGCCGCGCTCGATCCGCACCTCGAACAGCCCCTGCGCGAGGTCGTGTTCGGTGAGGACGCGGACCTGCTGAACCGGACCGCCTTCACCCAGCCGGCGTTGTTCGCCGTCGAGGTGGCGTCCTGGGGCGTGCGCCCGGACTTCCTCGCCGGTCATTCCATCGGCGAGTACGCCGCCGCGCACGTCGCGGGCGTGCTCTCCCTCACGGACGCGGCGAAGCTGGTGGCCGCCCGGGGCCGGCTGATGCAGGCCCTGCCGGGCGGGGGAGTGATGGTCGCGGTCGAGGCCTCCGAGGAGGAGGTACGGACCCTGCTGGCCGGGTCCGAGGACCGGGCCGACATCGCCGCCGTCAACGGACCCGCCTCGGTGGTCCTCTCGGGCGCCGAGGACACCGTCACCGAACTGGCGGCGAAACTCGCGGCCGAGGGCCGCAGGACCAAGCCGCTGACGGTCTCCCACGCCTTCCAC
>NZ_JZWV01001662.1 GCF_000966975.1 Streptomyces katrae
CTCCCACGCCTTCCACTCACCCCTCATGGACCCGATGCTCGACGACTTCCGCAAGCTCGTCGAAGCCGTCCCCTTCGCCGCACCGGCCCTCCCCGTGGTCTCCACCGTGACGGGCCGCCGCCTCGCGGCCTCCGAACTCGCCGACCCCGAGTACTGGGTGGGCCAGGCGCGCGCCGCGGTCCGCTTCGCGGACGCCGTGCGGTACCTGGCGGACGCCGGAGCCTCGCTGTTCGTCGAGATCGGCCCCGGGGGCGTACTGACCGGCCTGGCCCAGCCCCTGCTGGACGCCGACTCCGCGCACGCCGTCCCCCTGCTGCGCACGCGGACCGACGAGGACCTGGCCGCGGCCTCCGCGCTGGCCCGGCTCCACGTCCACGGAGTCCCGCTCGACCCGGCCGCCCTGTCCGGCGGCCGCGCCGGCCGCCCGGCCCTGCACGACCTGCCCACCTACGCCTTCCAGCGGCGCCGCCACTGGCTGGAGTCCACGGCCTTCTCCGGCCGGCCCGCCGCCGACGCCGCCCGGGCCGCCGATCCGGCCGAGGCCGGGTTCTGGGACTCCGTGGAACGCGCCGACCTCGCGGCCTTCGCCCAGCGCCTCGGCCTCGCGGACGACGCACCCCTCAGCTCGGTCCTGCCCGCGCTCTCCCTCTGGCGCCGCAGCCACCAGGAGCGGTCCGCACTCGACGGCCGGCGCTACCGCATCGCCTGGCAGCCCGCCCCCGCCGCATCCGCCCCCGCCACTGCCCTCGGCGGCGGCTGGCTGGCCCTCGTCCCTGCCGGCCGCCCCGCCGGGGACCCGTGGACGGCCGACGCCCTGAAGGCCCTGGAGGAGCACGGCGCGACGGTACGACCGCTGGAGGTCGAACCCGGCACCGGCCGTGAGGCACTCGCCGAGCTGCTGCGCACCGCCGCCCACGGCCACGCCGTCGACGGCGTCCTGTCCCTGCTGGCGGTGGACGAGCAGCCGCACCGGACCCACCCCGCCCTGGCGGAAGGCCTCGCCGCCACCCTCGCCCTGATCCAGGCCCTCGGCGACGCGGGCATCGACGCCCCCCTGTGGTGCGCCACCCGGGGCGCCGTCTCCACCGGCGCCTCCGACCCGCTGCGCAGCCCCCGGCAGGCAGC
>NZ_JZWV01001663.1 GCF_000966975.1 Streptomyces katrae
GCCCCCGGCAGGCAGCGGTCTGGGCCCTCGGCCGGACCGCCGCACTCGAACACCCGGGACGCTGGGGCGGCCTGGTCGATCTTCCGGAGGCCCTCGACCACCGCGCGGCCCGGCGGTTCGCGGCCGTCCTCGCGGGCACCCACGCCGAAGAGGACCAGCTGGCCGTGCGCGGCGCGGGCGTCCTCGTACGCCGTCTGCTGCGCGCCCCCCAGGGACGGCCGACGCGGCCCGCGCCCGCCTGGCAGCCCCACGGCACCGTCCTGATCACCGGCGGCACCGGGGCCCTCGGCGCCCACGTGGCCCGCTGGCTCGCCGGGGCCGGAGCGGACCACCTGGTCCTCACCAGCCGCCGGGGAGCGGCCGCGCCCGGCGCCGCAGAGCTCCGCGCGGAGCTGGAGGAACTCGGAGCCCGGGTCACCGTCGAGGCCTGCGACATCGCCGACCGGCAGGCCGTGGCCCGGCTGCTGGAGGGCCTCCCGCAGGAGCGCCCCCTCACCGGCGTCGTCCACGCGGCCGGCGTCGGCACCCCGGCCATGCTGGCCGACACGACCGCCGAGGCGTTCGCCGGCGTCCTCGCCGCCAAGACGGCCGGCGCCCAGCACCTCCACGAACTGCTGGCCGGCCGGGACCTGGACGCCTTCGTCCTCTTCTCCTCGATCTCCGGCGTCTGGGGCGCGGCCGGGCAGGCCGCGTACGCGGTGGCCAACGCCTCCCTCGACGCCCTCGCCGAACACCGCCGCGCCCAGGGCCTGCCCGCCACCGCCGTCGCCTGGGGCCCCTGGGCCGGCGGCGGCATGGTCGAGGACGGCGACGCCGAGGACCGGCTGCTCAAGCGCGGACTGCCCGCCCTCACCCCACCGTCGGCGATCGCCGCACTGCGCGCCGCCCTCACCCGGGACGAGACGACCGTGACCGTCGCGGACGTCGCCTGGGAGCGCTTCGCGCCCTCCTTCACCCTGCTGCGGCCCAGCCCGCTGCTGAACGGAGTCCCCGAAGCCGTCGCCGCTCTCGCCGAAGCGGCGGGCGCCACGTCACCCGGAGGCCCGGACGACGGCGCACTCCCCGAGTT
>NZ_JZWV01001664.1 GCF_000966975.1 Streptomyces katrae
CTCCCCGAGTTCGCCCGCCGGACCGCCGCCCTCACCGGACCCGAACAGGCCCGCGCCGTCCTCGCCCTGGTACGGGCCGAGGCCGCAGCGGTGCTCGGCCACCAGGACGCCGGGGCGGTACCCGCCGACCGGGCCTTCCGCGAACTGGGCTTCGACTCCCTCACCGCCGTGGAACTGCGGGGCCGCCTCGCCAGGGCGACGGGCGTCAGGCTCCCCGCCACCCTCGTCTTCGACCACCCGTCCCCCGCAGCCCTGGCCGCCCACCTCCTGGGCGAACTGACCGCGGCCATCACGGGCCGGGCGGCCGCCCCCGCGCCCACGGCCACCGCCGCCCGTGGCGCCGACGACGCCGAGCCCCTCGCGATCGTCGCCATGAGCTGCCGCTACCCCGGCGAGGTACGCAGCCCCGAGGACCTCTGGCGGCTCGTCGCCGAGGGCCGCGACGCGGTCGGCGCCTTCCCCTCCGACCGGGGCTGGGACCTGGACTCCCTCTACGACCCGGACCCCGACCGCCCCGGCACCACGTACGCCAGGGACGGCGGCTTCCTCTACGACGTCGCCGACTTCGACCCCGCCTTCTTCGGGATCTCCCCCCGCG
>NZ_JZWV01001665.1 GCF_000966975.1 Streptomyces katrae
ACCCCCAGCAGCGGCTGCTGCTGGAGACCGCCTGGGAGGCCTTCGAACGCGCCGGCCTCGACCCCACCTCGCTGCGCGGCACCGGCACCGGCGTGTTCATCGGCTCCGGCTACCAGGACTACGCCTCACGCCTGCTGAGCGTCCCGCAGGACCTGGAGGGCTACATCGGCACCGGCAGCTCCGCCAGCGTCGTCTCCGGGCGGATCGCCTACTCCTTCGGCCTGGAGGGGCCGGCGCTCACCGTGGACACCGCCTGCTCCTCCTC
>NZ_JZWV01001666.1 GCF_000966975.1 Streptomyces katrae
TCACCGTGGACACCGCCTGCTCCTCCTCCCTCGTCGCCCTCCACCTCGCCGCCCAGGCGCTGCGGCGCGGCGAGTGCGACCTCGCCCTGGCCGGCGGGGTGACCGTGATGTCCAGCCCCAACGCCTTCATCGAGTTCAGCCGGCAGCGCGGGCTGGCCGCCGACGGCCGGTGCAAGCCGTTCGCGGCGGCGGCCGACGGCACCGGCTGGGGCGAGGGCGTGGGCATGCTGCTCGTGGAGCGGCTGTCCGACGCCCGCCGGCACGGACACCCCGTACTGGCCCTCGTACGGGGCTCCGCGG
>NZ_JZWV01001667.1 GCF_000966975.1 Streptomyces katrae
CCAACGGCCCAGCCCAGCAGCGGGTGATCCGCCAGGCCCTCGCGAACGCCGGACTCTCCCCGGCCGACGTCGACGTGGTCGAGGCACACGGCACCGGCACCACCCTCGGCGACCCCATCGAGGCACAGGCACTCCTGGCGACGTACGGTCAGGACAGGTCGCGGGAGCGGCCGTTGTGGCTGGGATCCCTCAAGTCCAACATCGGCCACACCCAGGC
>NZ_JZWV01001668.1 GCF_000966975.1 Streptomyces katrae
GAACCGGAGCCGGAGCCGGGACCGGGAGCAGGAGCGAGAGCGGGAGCGGGGCCGGAACCGGGGCCGGGAGCGGGAAGGGTCACGGGGACTCCGCCCGGCCGACGCCCGGCCCCGGCCCCAGTCGGCGGCGGCTCGGGGCGCGGTTGCTCGCGCTGGGCGGGGTGCTCGTGCTGCACGCGGCGCTCCCGGGTGGTTCTGCTACGGGTCCGCGCGGCAGGCCGGGCTGCTGGAACGGCACCTCGAAGAGGTGGCGCAGGAGGCCCGGCGCTTCCTCGGTCCCTCCCCCGAACACCCCTACTACGCCGGGGCGGTGGTCCTCGCGGGGCGCGGCCGAACGGTCGCCCTGCACCGGGCCATGGGGGACGCCCTCCGGTACGCGGACTACGACGGGCGCACGGACCGGCCCACCGAGTTCCCGGCCGCCGAGCGGATCGCGATGGCCGAGGACACCGTCTTCGACCTGGCCTCCCTCAGCAAGCTGTTCACCTCCATCATCGCCGTGCAGCAGATGGAGCGGGGCCGGCTGGAGCTGGAGGCCCCGGTGGAACGCTACCTGCCGGAGTTCACGGGCGGCGGCAAGGAGGCCGTCACCGTCCGGCAGCTTCTGACGCACACCTCCGGGCTCCGCTCATGGGCGCCCTTCTACCAGGAGTCCACCCGAGAGGGGCAGTTGAGGCTGCTGTGGTCGGTGCGGCCGCAGGACACCCCCGGGACGGTGTACCGCTACTCGGACCTGAACCTCATCACGCTCCAGCTGCTCCTGGAACGGATCACCGGCCGCACTCTGGACACCCTGGTCCACGACGAGATCACCGCTCCGCTCGGGATGCACCGCACCCGCTACAACCCCCCGCGCGCCTGGCGCCGCACCACCGCCGCCACCGAGGTGCAGCGACCGCCGTGGTCGGGCCTGGACCGGGGCCTGGTCTGGGGCGAGGTCCACGACGAGAACGCGTACGCCCTGGGCGGGGTCGCGGGCCACGCCGGCGTCTTCGGCACCGCCTGGGACCTGGCCGTCCTCTCCCGCACCCTCCTCGACGGCGGGGCCTACGCCGGACGCCGCATCCTGCGTCCCGCCTCCGTCGAACTCCTCTTCACGGACTACAACACCGCCTTTCCGGGCGACGACCACGGCCTCGGCTTCGAGCTCTACCAGCACTGGTACATGGGCACTGGTACATGGGCGCCATGGCCACCCCCCACTCGGCCGGCCACACCGGTTTCACCGGCACCTCCCTGGTCCTGGACCCCTCCACCGACTCCTTCCTCGTCCTCCTCGGCAACTCCGTGCACCCCGTCCGCACCTGG
>NZ_JZWV01001669.1 GCF_000966975.1 Streptomyces katrae
GGACCCGGATGACCCTGACCTGGGCCCGGTGCCGGGCGGCGTGTACGTGGAGCTGGTGGGCGGCCCGCTGGACGGCCAGCTGCTCGACGCGATCGGCTGGAGTCCGCTGGAGCTGGCGGACGGCGCCTTGCTGATGTCGGAGCGCGGGGCGTTCGGGCCGGGTGGCCGCAGCGCGTACGAGCCGGCCGAGGTCGATGGCGTCTACCCCAGCCGGTTCGGGTGGCGGGGCGACGTCCCGTAAGGGCCCGCCAGGTCAGGGGTGGGGCGCACGAGGGGCGCGGGCGGTGAGTTCGGCGAGGGTGGGCGCCGGCTGGCGCAGCCGCAGCGTGACGACGTGCTCGTCACCGGTGAGGGTGCGGGCGGTGAACCCGCCGACGAAGTGCTCGTCGCCGTCCTGGTAGGTGATGAGGGTGGCGGCGCTGTGTTCGGCGGCGTGCGCGATGGCGGACAACAGCTGGTCGGCGTAGCCGGACGCGCCGGGGGCGGGGCCGTGAAGGGCGAGCTGGAGGGGTTCGCGCATGCCGGTGAAGTGCAGGGCCAGGCCGCCGGGGGCGGGCTCTACCGCTACGAGCCGGTCGGCGCGGATCCGCGCCTGCCCGACGCACAGCCACACCGTGGACCGTCCACCCAACTCCGTCACATCCCTCTACGTCGGCTGGCCACCGTCAGCCCCCAGGGTGGCAGGACCGGAGACACCCGGTGTGGCGTTTCCCCACTCGCGGGGTTTCGGTATCCGAGCGGTGTGGTGTCGCTCCGGCTGGTGAGCCCGTACGGTCGCCGTGAGGGGCCGGCGGACGCCGGCCCGGTTCGGGCCGGGGAGGCGTGTGTGGAGTCGCCGCAGGTGACGGTGAAGGCGGAGCCGGACGGTGTGTGGCGGATCGTCTGCGCGGGTGAGTTCGACCTGGACACGACGGGGAAGCTGGAGGCCGCTTGTCAGGGCGAGGCGGCCGGCGCGCGCCTGTTGGTCATCGACGTCACCGGTGTGGCCTTCGCCGACTCGTCCTTCCTCAACGTTCTCATCCGGCTGCGCAACACCCGCCCGGTGGTCCTGGCGGGGCCGTTGCCGCACCAGCTGGAGCGGCTGCTGGAGATGACGGGCGCGCGGGCTCTGTTCACGATCCGTGACGGTCAGGCACCGGAGGCCTGACCACCCGGCCCCTGGCGGGGAGAGGTGTCTGCTGGGTCGTGGAGGACCAGCAGGCACTGGTTGTCGCGTACTTCCACGGGCAGGCCGGCCGCGCGGAGCGCGGCGGCCAGGGCGAGCGTGAAGGCGTGCCG
>NZ_JZWV01001670.1 GCF_000966975.1 Streptomyces katrae
TCATCTGGTCAGCAAGGTGATCCACAGGAAACGGCCTAGTCGGCCCAAGAACGACGGCGGCCGGAAGCCCCGCCCGCCACCCTGTGTGAGGCGGTCAACGGCGCTTCCGATCTGGGCACGGCTGCCAGGTGTGATGGTCCGAACCCGGCGCGATGGCATGCGCAGGGGCCCAGGCGGGCAGGGCCCAGTCACTGGGGGAGGTAACCGCCCGTGGTCACCTCGGCGGCACTCGGCCATGGGTGCGGGCACGACGGGACACAGAGGGGACTGGTGGGGGCCATGGTCGAGCTCGCCGACCACATCGACGAGGGCCGACTGCCAGCTCCGTGACCACTCCGCTTGGCTAACGAAGGCGCAGGCCCCCCGGCAGTTCTTCTTCAATGATCTAGACCAGCCAGTCGAAGGCGGTCGGGCCACGTCCAGCGCGGGCTTCCGCCAGCCTGGCGGCCATACGTGCCTTGTTCGTCGGATGACAGCGGGCGAGCCACCTCTCGAGCTGCCGAGCAGTCTCCGGATATCCCAGATGCTGGCGGGAGGCTTCGTGATCACGCCACTCGATCACGAAGTCGCGTCGTCCGGTGTCCCGAAGCCGCCGCGGAGGCAGTCAGCGAAGGCATCAAGGTTCCGGCCGAAGTATCCGCCGCAGCCGATGCTCTCGCCAGCGACCCGCCAGAAGTCCTCCAGCGTCTTGACCTGGCTGCAGTCCAACACGTATCTCACTGGCCGCGTAGGTCAGTAGCGGCTCTGGTCCACTTTCTGTGGGCGGCTACGCAGCGTGACTGTTGATCTTCGATGGATGCCGTGCGATGTCGCCCGGAAATCGCCTGCGGTGAGTGGGGGCTGGCCAAGAGTGCTTCGGCGTGAACGAAGTTCGGACATCGCTCGAAGAAGTGCTGCTTGCATCGGTTGAGGGCGTCCACGTTGTGGCGGTCGAGGTGGCGGAGGTCGGTGTCCGGGTGGAGGCCCGGTCGACGATGGGCGGGGCGTCCTGCCCAAGCTGTGGACTGTGGTCAGTGCGAGTGCACGGGTCGTACCTGCGGTTTCCTCGTGATCTTCCGACCGCTGGCCAGCATGTGGTGTTGTCCTTGAGGGTCCGCCGGTTCTCCTGCAGGGAGAGTGCCTGCCCTCGCGGACCTTTGCCGAGCAGATACCTGGCCTCACCCGCCGGTACGGAAGGCGAACCGAACGGCTGCGCTCGGCCCTCGCGTCCGTCGGCGTTGCCTTGGCTGGCCGTGCTGGCGCCCGGATGGCCCATGTCTTCGGCGCACCGG
>NZ_JZWV01001671.1 GCF_000966975.1 Streptomyces katrae
GGTCGATGCCCGCCCGTTCGAAGGCCTCCCACGAGGTCTCCAGCAGCAGCCGGTGCTGCGGGTCCATCGCCTGCGCCTCACGCGGCGACACCCCGAAGAACCCCGCGTCGAACTCCCCGGCGGCGTCGAGGAAACCGCCCTCGCGGCTGTACGAGGTGCCCCGGCGGTCCGGGTCCTCGTCGTACAGCGCCTCCACGTCCCAGCCCCGGTCGGACGGGAAGGCCGAAATACCGTCCAGGCCGCCCGACACCAGCTCCCACAGGTCCTCCGGCGTCCGCACGCCGCCTGGGTAGCGGCAGCTCATCCCGACGATCGCGATCGGCTCGGTGGCCTCCGCCTCCACCTCACGAAGCCGTCGAGTCGTCTGACGCAGATCGGCAGTGACCCGCTTCAGGTAGTCAACGAGCTTCGTTTCGTCCGACATCGGTGTATCGCCTTTCAAGGAATTCCTGTGCTTCGGAGCTTCGGAGCTTCGGATCGGTGCGGGAGGGAGGAACGGGGACGGGACGTGGGGAACGGGCGTGGCTACAGGGATCCGAATTCCTTGTCGATCAGGTCGAAGAGTTCGTCGGTGGTGGCCGATTCGATCTCACGCTCCTCGGATGCGGCACGAGCGCCACTCGCGTCGTCCACCGGCTGAGACACAGCCGCGCCGGAGGTGCCGAGCCGCTCCAGGAGGGCCCGCAGCCGGGCCTCCGCCTTCCCGCGCAGCACGGTGTCCTGCGCGAGGGAGGCCAGGACGGGCTCCAGGGAGTCCAGCCGCTCGGCGAGCGCCCGCTCCGCGTACGCGTCGACCAGCTCGGCCCGCAGGTATCCGGCGAGCGCGGCGGGCGTCGGGTAGTCGAACACCACCGTCGCGGGCAGGGTCAGACCCGTCACCGGGCCCAGCCCGTTGCGCAGTTCGAGCGCCGTGAGGGAGTCGAAGCCCAGCTCGCGGAACTGCCTTTCGCCGTCCACCGCCGAGGCCCGCGCGTGCCCGAGGACCAGCGCCACCTGACCGCACACGAGGTCCAGCAGGACGGCGTCCCGTTCCTCGGCGGGCAGCTCCAGCAGCCGCTCGCGCAGCGACGGCCCGGCCGCCCCGGCCCCGGCGGGCTCCGCCGCCCGGGCGGCGGTCCGGCGGGCCGGCCCAGTGGTCAGACCGCGCAGCAGGGCGGGGGTCTGGTCGCGGGTGCGGAG
>NZ_JZWV01001672.1 GCF_000966975.1 Streptomyces katrae
GAGGGTGTCGCCCATGCCTCCGACGCCGGTCCACAGGCCCCAGGCGAGGGAGAGGCCGGGCAGGCCCGCGGCGTGGCGCTCGGCCATGAGGGCGTCGAGGTAGCTGTTGGCGGCGGCGTAGCCGCCCTGGCCGGCACTGCCGAACACACCGGCGACGGAGGAGAAGACCACGAACGCGGAGAGATCACAGTCCTGGGTCAGCTCGTGCAGGTGACGTGCCGCATCCGCCTTGGGGCGCATCACCTCGGCCACCCGCTCCGCCGTCAGCGCCCCGATCACCCCGTCGTCCAGCACCCCGGCGGCGTGGACGACTGCGGTCAGGGGCCGGTCGAGGGAGTCCAGGAGTTCCGTGAGGGCTTCGCGGTCGGCGGCATCGCAGGCGGCG
>NZ_JZWV01001673.1 GCF_000966975.1 Streptomyces katrae
CGGGCCGCACCCGGCCGGGCGAACACCGGCGGCGGGTGGCGCCGTTGAGGGGGCTCGGGTCGCCGAGCGGATCACCGCCCGGGTCGCGGAGGCGCTGCCCGGGGCGGTGGTGCGGCTGGCCGGGTCCCGGGCCATGGGCTGCGCCCTGCCTGGCGCCGACCTGGACCTGGTGGCGGTGGTGCCTGGGGCGGGCGAGGCGGGGGCGGTGCGGGCGCGGGTGGCGGCCGCGCTGCCGGAGGCGGAGCGACTGCGGGAGGTGACGGGGGCGCGGGTGCCGGGGCTGCGGCTGCGCGCGTCGGGCCTGGACGTCGACCTGGTCGTGGTCGGGGCCGACGCGGAGGCCGTGCGCCGGGCGGTGGGCGCCGAGCACCCCGCCTTCGCCCGGCTGGCCCGGGAGGTCAAGGCCTGGGCGCGGGCCCGGGGGCTGGACTCGGCGCCCTTCGGGGGCCTGCCGGGGCTGGCCTGGTCGGTGCTGGCGGCGCGGACGGTCCGGGAAGCCGGGGACCGCTCCCCTGCCGGGCTGCGGCGGGAGTTCTTCGGGACGTGGGCCGCCTGGGACTGGAGCGAGGCGGTGTCCCTGTACCCGGCGGCCGAGCCCGCTCCGGGCGTGGGCCCGGTGACCGTCCTGACCCCCTCGGCGCCGGTCCGCAGCTGCACGGCCCAGGTCGGGGCGGGCGTGCGGGACCTGCTGGTCCAGGAGCTGTACGAGACCTGGGAGCGGCTGGACGCGGAACCGGAGGGGCCCGGTGGTCTCCCGGCGGCGGCCCCGCCGCACCGGCGCCACGCCGCGTGGGCGGTGGTGACCGTACGGGCGGACTCGGCGCGGGAGTTCGAGGAGAACCTCGGCCGGGCGCGGGGCCGGCTGCGCGCCCTGCTCGCCGCCCTGGAGGAGGCCGGGCTCCCGGAGGCCCACGCCTGGCCCCGCCCCTTCGAGCGCTCCGCGACCCTGGCCCGCTATGCGGTGGGCCTGGGCCCCACCCCGCCGGACGCCGCCGCCCTGACCGCCCTCACCGGCACGTGGGCGGCCTCCCTGCCCGGGGTGACGGTCACCCGGGCGGACGGCGGCGACGTCCCGGACCTCCCCTGACACGACGCCCCGCCCGGGCGCGGGCGCGGGGGCCGTCGGGGGCCTGCCACAGGAGCGGGGCGGCCAGGTCGTCTCTTTCGGATCTTGCTC
>NZ_JZWV01001674.1 GCF_000966975.1 Streptomyces katrae
GGAGAACACCGGCCACCTCTACGCCGCCCCCGGCAAGGCCGCCAACATCTTCACGGCCCGCGACAACACCGAGGCCCGCGCGGCCTTCCACTTCGCCGCCGACCACCTGGAATACGACCACCGCGACCCCGCCGCGCACAAGCAGATCATCGCGGACCGCTTCGCCGGCGAGGGCTGGGAGGTGCCCCGCCTGCTGAAAGAGATGGACACAGCACAGGAGTTCTTCTTCGACTCCAACGCCCAAGTCGAGATGGAGTCCTGGTCCGCCGGCCGCGTCGTCCTCCTCGGCGACGCCGGCTACTGCGCCGGCCCCACCTCCGGCCGCGGCACCTCGCGGCACTGATCGGCGCCTACCTCCTCGCCGGGGAACTCGCCGCCCGCGAAGGCGACCACACGGCCGCCTTCGCCGCCTACGAGCAGCAGATGCGCCCCTACGTCGCCGAACACCAGGCGCTGGGCCGCGAGGGCGCTGAACGGTTCTTCCTGCCGGCCCCCACCCAGGAGATCCTCGACATGCTGGCCGCGAACGCCCCCGAGAACACCCGCACCAACCCGGTCCGCCTCCCCGACTACACCCCTGCCACCGCCGCCTGACAGGCGAAGGAGCATCCAGACCGGACCCCGACCGCCAGGCCGTCGCTCCCGCCGCAGCACAAAAGTCGGCAGTAGGCACCCCACCGAACTGGGCCGGACGGCAGACTGCACTGCCCCCGCGCTTCCCCCGGCGCCCGTGCACAAGGTCAGCTCTGCGAACTTGCCGCTGCGACACACATCTCGTCCCCACCCTTGCCAAACGAACAGAACCGAAGAAGACCCCCACGACCAGCACCGCCCCCGCCGCCGACGCGCGCATTCTCGGCCTGGCCCACTACGCCGCCCGCAGCGTCCTGCAACACACCCTGGCCCGACACGGCCTCACCTTCACCCAGCAGATCGCCGCCCTGCGCGCCGCCGTCACCGCCGACGCCCCCCAGACACCGCATGACCTCATCACCCAGATCCACGGCTCCCTCAAGGCCGATCCCGCCGACATCCGCGTCACTCTCGACGAGCTGCTGGCACGGCAGCAGCTCACCGCAGACAGCACCGGGCACCTTCACCCCACGGACGCCGGGCGCGAACTACTCGCCGCTGTTGGCGCTGACACTGCACCCGCAACCGCCCGGATCAGGGG
>NZ_JZWV01001675.1 GCF_000966975.1 Streptomyces katrae
GTCGAGGGCCGCACCCGGCGCGTCGCCGCGGCGGGAGCCGTCGGCCTGCTCCGCGCCCCGGCCCCCGCCCCGGTACCCGCCGGACGGCACGCCGTCCGCGCGGTCGACGAGGGCCATCCGCTGCGCAGCTGGACCCTGCGCCCCGGCAGCCCCCCGGTGCACGGCCTGTCCGTGCCGCTGGCCCGGCAGGGGACCTCGTACGGGATCCTCCTCGCGGTGCGCACCGGCGCCGCCTTCACCGACCACGAGGCCGCCGCCCTGCACTTCGCGGCGCGGGTCGCGGCCGTGCACCTCCGCCACTG
>NZ_JZWV01001676.1 GCF_000966975.1 Streptomyces katrae
GCTCGCCGCCACCGAACGCGTCGCGCTCAACCTCCAGCGGGCCCTGGTCGCCGACCCCGGCCGCCCCCACCCGAACCTGCTGATCGCCGGCCGCTACCTGCCCGTCGGACCGAGCGCCCTCGTCGGCGGCGACTGGTTCGAGACGGTGCGGCTGCACTTCGGGCGGACCCTGCTGGTGGTCGGCGACGTGATGGGCCACGGCCTCGACGCCGCCGTGGACATGAACGCCTACCGTTCCACCCTGCGCGAGGTCGCCTCCACCGAGCTCGCCCCGCACCGCGTGCTGCGCCAGCTCGACGCCCTGGTCGCCGAGGACGCGGCGCGCCGCCCCGCCACCTGCCTGCTCGCCCGCGTGGACCCGGCGCGCGGGACCGCCCTCTTCGCCAGCGCCGGCCACCTGCCGCCCGCGGTGTTCGCGGCCGACGGCACCGGACGGCTGCTCGACGTACCGGTCGGGCCGCCGCTGGGCACCGGCCTGGGCGGGTACGAGTCCGCGGCGCACCCCCTCACGCACGAGGAGACCCTGGTCCTCTACACCGACGGGCTCGTGGAGCGGCGCGGCGAGGACATCGACGACTCCCTGGCCCTGTCTCTTATACACATCTC
>NZ_JZWV01001677.1 GCF_000966975.1 Streptomyces katrae
GCCCTGCGGCTGCCCGCCCCGGCGAGCGCGGCGGAGGCCGTGGACGCGGTCGTGGCGGGCCTCGACGCCCGCCACGCCGAGGACGACGTGGCCGTCCTCACGGCCCGTATCCGCTCCCGTCCCGCGCACCCCTGATCCGGAGGGTGCGGTTCAGGCGTGGGCGCGGGCGATGAGGAGGGCGACGTCGTCGTGCGTGTCGGGGCGGCGCAGGGCCGACAGCAGCAGGTCGCAGGTCTCCTCGATCGGGCGGTGCGGGCCCGCCAGCAGGTCGGTCAGGGTCAGCAGCCGGGTGTCGATGTCCTGGTCCCGGGTCTCGACCAGCCCGTCCGTGTACAGGACCAGCTCGTCGCCCTCGTCCAGGGTGAAGGCCGTGGTGTGGAAGGGGACGCCGCCCACGCCCAGCGGTACGGCCGTGGTCAGCTGGACCAGCCTCGGCGGGCGCCCGGCGCGCAGGTGCACCGGCGGCAGGTGGCCGGCCGTGGCGATGTGGCACAGCCGCGTGTGCGGGTCGTAGACGGCGTAGACGCAGGTGGCCATGGCCTCGCCCAGGTCGGCGGTCGCCGCGTCGAGGTGGGTGAGGACCGTCGCCGGATCGAGGCCGAGACGGCCCAGGGCCCGGGCGGTGGCGCGCAGCTGCCCCATCGTCGCGGCGGCGTTGATGCCGCTGCCCATCACGTCGCCGACGACCAGCGCGGTCCGGTCGCCGGTGAGCGGGATGACGTCGAACCAGTCGCCGCCGGTCTCGTCGGCCGCTCCGGCCGGCTGGTACCGGTAGGCGATGTCCAGACCCGGGGCGTCCGGCGGGTGCTGCGGCAGCAGGTGGCGCTGCAGGGCGAGGGCGGCGTGCCGCTGCCGCTGGTACCAGCGGGCGTTGTCGATGGACACGGCGGCGTGGGCGGCCAGTTCGGAGGCGAGCAGGACGTCGTCCTGGCCGAACGGTACGGGGTTGCGGGCGCGCTTGAGGTCGAGGGTGCCCAGCACCTGGCTGCGGGCGATCAGCGGCACCGCGAGGTACGAGTGCACCCCCGCCTCGCCCAGCAGCCGGGCGGCGTGCTCGTCGCGGGCGATCCGGGGCAGGTCGTGGGCCGAGACGTGCGGGACGAGGACGGGCCGGGCGGTGCGGGCGCAGCGGGCCACCAGCCGGTCGGTGCGGTAGAGGGCCACGTCCCCCAC
>NZ_JZWV01001678.1 GCF_000966975.1 Streptomyces katrae
GGGCCACGTCCCCCACAGGGTCGGCGGCCTCCTCGGCGGGGGTGCGGTAGCCGGCCTTCACCGCCAGCGCCCGGAACCGTACGGCCCGCTCGTCGGGCCCTTCGCCCGGCCGGCCGCCCGGCAGCACGGTGTCGAGGACGTCGACGGCGGCGATGTCGGCGATCTCCGGCACGGCGACGTCGGCCAGCTCCCGGGCGGTGATGTCCAGGTCCAGGGTGGTCCCGATGCGCACCGAGGCGTCCGCGATCAGGGACAGCCGGCGCCGGGCGTGGGCGGCGGAGACGGCGACCCGGTGCTGTTCGGTGACGTCCACGACCGACACGGCGACGCCGATCACCCGGGAGGACTGGTCCTCCAGCCGGTAGATGGACACCAGCCAGGCGCGTTCCTCCGCGTCCTCGGAGATCCGGCCGGTGGTGAAGTTGTCCAGCACCGGTACGCCGGTCTCCATGACCTCCCGCATCCGGGCCTCGACGGCCGAGGCGTCCAGGAAGGGCAGGATGTCGGCGATCCGCTGTCCGAGGTGCCGTTCGGACGGGACCCCGTTGATCCGCTCCAGGGCCGGGTTGACCAGGACGTAGCGCAGGTCGGTGTCGAGGACGGCCAGCCCGATGGGGGACTGGTCGACCAGCCGGAGGGAGAGGGCCAGGTCGCGTTCGACCCGGCGCAGGGTGGCCTGCTCCGAGGCCAGCCCGAGCGCGAACATCCCGCCGTGGTCGGCCTGGAGCCGCATGTTGCGGAACTCGACGAGCACGGTGTGGCCGTCCCGGTGGCGTACGGGGAAGGAGCCCGCCCCGGCGCCCTGGCCCGCCATCACCCGGGCGAACAGGCCGAGGACCTCGTCACGGTTGTCCTCCGCCACCAGCAGGGTCGCCGCGTACCGGCCCAGTGCCTCCTCGGCGGGGTAGCCGAACAGGGCGGCGGCCTGCGGGCTCCACAGCCGGATCCGGCCCTCGGCGTCCAGCACCACCGCGGCCACCCCGAGGACGTC
>NZ_JZWV01001679.1 GCF_000966975.1 Streptomyces katrae
CCACCATGGCCGACCCCGCCCTCGTCGAACTGGCCATCAGCCCCGACACCGACGAGACCGACCGGGCCCGGGCCCTGCGCCTGCTGGGCTTCCCCGCCGGGGCACCGCTCCGCGTCCTCGCCGTCCGCACCCGGCTGCCCCTCGACCGCGCCGCCGCCCTGGTCTGCCCGGCAGGACCCGTCAAGGCGGCGCTCGTCAACGACGTCGGCGTCATCCTGGCCACCACCCTCGACCCCGCCCGCCTCCCCCCGGACGCCCGCGCGGGCCTCGGCGGCGCCACCACCCCCGACCGCTCCTGGCGCCAGGCCCGCACCGCCCTCCGCTTCACCGGCCCCCGCGAACCCCTCGTCCGCCACACCGACCTCGGCGCCCTCGCCCTGCTGGCGGAGCTCCCGGCGCACAACCCCGACGTGGCCGCCATCGCCCGCCTCGCTGCCGACCCCCAGGACCTGCAGACCCTGGAAACCTACTGCGCCACCGGCTCCCTGCGCCGCGCCGCCGAACTCCTCCACCTCCACCACAGCAGCGTCGCCCGCCGCCTGGAACACATCACCCGCACCCTGAACCTGGACCTCACCACCCCCACCGGCCGCCTCCGCGCCCAACTGGCCCTCACGGCCTGGCACCTCCTGACCGACTCACCACTCGGCAACCCTGTCAGCGACAGCTGAGAGCATCCGTGCCGTCCTCTCCCGGCGCCTGCTCCGGACCCTCCCCGACCCTGAGGCCGCACTGCCCCAGTGGCCGGCCCGCCTGCGCCCGCGAGGACGGCTGGTGCTGGTCGAAGGAAGACGGCGGCAGGCGGGCCAGACCGGCATCCCGTACGTCACCGGCGCCGAATCGCTCCCGTGGAACGGCGGAATCGGCGCCGAGGACCTGTCCGCGAACCCGGACCTGTGGGGAGGCGAGGTGGAAGACGAACGCTACGCCCTGATCGCCGACCTCTGACATCGACGGGGCCCCGCCCGCATCGGCCCCAGGGTGTAAACCCGTGGGCCGATGCCGCGCACCACCAACAGCTGACAGCCTTCCTCTGCACCCACCGGCACCACAGTTGTCGATCCGTCACCAGAGGAGGGGCCCATGCCTGCCACACCATCCACCCCCCAGGGCACGACGCGCCGCACCATCCTGGGAAC
>NZ_JZWV01001680.1 GCF_000966975.1 Streptomyces katrae
CCGCCAGCAGCACACGGTCCTCTCCCTCGGCCGCAGGGTCGAGGGCGGCGAGCGGGGAGCGCCGGCCCGCCCTGGTGGTGCGCACGGCCCGCCAGTCCACCAGGGGGCGGACTCACCACCGTCGTCGTCAGCTCCGTCGCCTCCATCGGCTTAATGACCTTCATCTCGGTGCCTGAGCTCACGGACTACATGAGCGGCCGGGCCATCGACTTCCCTGTGTTCCTGGCCATCGCGGCGGTGGCTGGCCCCGCCCTGTTCTGGGCCTACATCGGCCTCGGCTTCGGGCTGAGCAAGACGGGCTGGGCGGCCGGACTCGCCCTCACCGGCATCCTCACCGCCCTCACGTACGGGTGGCTCCTCGCCTCGTCCAACGGCCACGGCTTCGCCTACTGGCTGTTCCTCACCCTGATCGTCGCCACCAACCTCGGCGCCTTCTGCGTGATGCCCTACGCCCTCGTCCGCGGCACCATCAGGAGCCGCTGACCCGCCCGAGCCGGGGCCAGCCGTCACGGCGCCGCCAGCCCCGGACACGGGCAAGCCCCCTCCCGGTGCGCGCCTCTCCTGGTGCCTCAGCTCGTCTGGTGTCGGATTGCGTACGTCTCGTACGGCACGGCGGACCCGTCGCCGGCGGGCTGGTCGGTGGTGCCGGTGCGGGTGAAGCCGGCCTTGGCCAGGACGCGGCCGGAGGCCGGGTTGTCGGGGTGGTGCATGGCTTCCACTCGGTCCAGGCCGGTGGTGGTGAAGGCGAAGGCGACGACCTGCTGGGCGGCGTCGGTGGCGTAGCCGTTGCCCCAGGTGTCCTCGCGCAGGATGTAGCTGATGGTGCCCATGAGGGGCGAGCGGCGGCGCAGGGCGATGAGGCCGATCATCTCGTCGGCGGC
>NZ_JZWV01001681.1 GCF_000966975.1 Streptomyces katrae
GTGGATGCCCCAGCTCCACTGCGCCCTCGGCGTCTCGGCCGCCCGGGTAAGGGCGCTGCGGATCTTCTCCTGGGCCTGGTCGAGGGGGAGCGCGCGGCCGGTGGTGTAGCGGACCGAGGCGCCGCTGTAGATGCGGGTGAGGGCGGGGGCGTCGTCGAGGGTCAGGGCGCGCAGGGTCACCATGCTGCGATCAGTTCCTTGGCGGTGGGGCGGTCGGCGGGGTCGGGTGCCAGGCAGGCGGTGATGGTGGCCGCAAAGTCCGGGAACGGCCAGGGCCGTACGTCGGCCAGCGGGGTGGTGCTGCCGGTGGCGACGACGGCCAGCTTGTCCAGGCGGTCGAGGCTGTCGTCGTAAGGGACAGGGCGGTGACCGGTCCAGCACCAGAACAAGGAGGCGCCCAGGCTCCACACGTCAGCGGCCGGTTCCGCCTGAACGTGTGTGTCCGCCGGGGTCGCGAGGACGGCGGCGGCGATCTCGGGGGCGGTGGTGTGGGTCAGGGCACCGCGGTACGGCAGGCGCCCATCGGGTTCGGGGCCGCAGGCGAGGGCGTAGTCGATGACCTCGGCGCGGCCGCCTGAGGTGATGAGGGTGTTGGTGGGCTGGACGTCGGCGTGGGCCCATCCGGCGGCGTGCAGGCCGGCCAGGTGCTCGGCCCAGGTGCGGGCGATCTGCTGGAGCCAGGGCCGGACCGAGGGCCGGTCGCCTTCGGGGCCACGGGCCAGGGCGAGCGCCCGCCACAGCGGGACGCCGTCGACCCAGCGGACCGCGAGCCACCGGCCACCGTCCCAAGG
>NZ_JZWV01001682.1 GCF_000966975.1 Streptomyces katrae
GTCCCAAGGGCCGGCGTCGACGCGGTAGCCGGGCCGGAGCGCCCCGGCCGCGGTGAGGCGGAGGAGGTGCTCGTCCTCCTGGGCCATCTCGGCGGCCTTGTCCCGGGCCGTGGCCTCGTCGGGGCTGTTCGCCTTCACGGCCACGGCTCCCCGGGGCCCTTGGATCTTCCAGGCCCGGGAGCCGCGCCGGTCACTCAGGAGCCTTGCGGTGAGGGGATCGCCGAGTTGTTCGGTGAGGCGGGTGAGGGCTTCACCGGGGGGAGGAAGCGCTTGGCCCATGTCTTGATCTCCTTCCACTGGTCGGGGACGTGCTCGAGGAGGTCGCGACCGTCGTCCACTGCGACGGAGAGCGCGGCCGCCAGGTCCGGGGTCGCGGTGAGGAAGCGGGGGTCGCGGCGGCGTACGGCGGCCCTCACCGGGAGGAACGAGGCAGGGG
>NZ_JZWV01001683.1 GCF_000966975.1 Streptomyces katrae
GGGGCGGCCGGGATCCGGGCGCCGGCCCGGGTGGTTTCCTCCTCGCCCGCGTGGAATTTGCCGAACATGATCCCGACGGGGCCGTAGAGGTTTTTCAGGACCCAGTGCGGCCAGGCCAGCAGGTCACGATGCCGGGCCCCGGGGGCGTCGCCGAGGAGGACGATGTTCTCGCACCGCAGGCTGCCGTGCGGCCGGTTCAGCAGCGGGCGCAGCCACTCCGCGGCCTGGACGCCCGCATGGAACAGCTCCGCCTCCACCGCCGCGGGATCGCCCTCAGCCCCATACACGGTCCAGGTCGTCAGGCCCTGCTGGAGGGAGGGAGCCAAGTAGGGGCAGTGGGCGGTCATCTGTCGCACGTACGCGCTGATGTGGATCGTGGCCGGAGCGGTGGTGCTGGCTTCGACAAGGCGCAGCGCCCCGGCGGTGGGCCGGGGCGCTGCGCTGGTGCGGGTGCGGTTCACGGGCGGTGGGTCGGGGGCTGCTCGGGGGTGAGGTCGTCGCCGTCGCCGCCGGCGGGGCCGCAGTCCCACTCGGCGACCACGGTGCCGGTCTCGCGGTAGCGGGCGATGGCCTGCTCGTCGACGGTGCCGTGGGCGTCGGTGAACCAGATGTCCGGCAGCGGCCCGTACGCGGCCTCGTAGGCGGCGACCCAGGCGATCGGGCCGTGGCCGTTGTTCGCGACGTGGCGGATCGGCTGGCCGGCGGTCTCCTGGCACAGGACGTCGTAGTCGGGGGTGCCGAGCATGTCGTGCCAGGCGGCGTCCACGGCCGGGGAGAACATCTCGGGCGCGGACTGGCCGTTCTTGAAGCGCTGGCCGGTGATGGTCAGGAAGCGGCGCAGCTCCAGGGTTGCGGTGGTCACGATGGTGCCCCTCTCGGTGTCGAGTGGTGCTCGCCCGGCCCGGGTTGGGCCGGCCGTCGTGCTGTTCGACGCCGCGCACCCGAGGATCCCCAGGTCTCGTCCGGGTGCGCGGCGGGTTCAGAGGGCCTTGGCGGGCGCGGATACGGCGGCTTCGGTGAGGCGGTCCAGGCGCTCGTAGAGGGCGCGGATGAGGCGGGCCCGCCCCTGGGCGCACAGCACCGTGCCATCCGGGGCAGCGGACAGGCGCCGGTCGGCTTCGTCCAGGACGACGT
>NZ_JZWV01000284.1 GCF_000966975.1 Streptomyces katrae
CCCCCTCCCCCCGATCCCGGATCCCCGCCACCACCCGCGGGACGCCTCCGTGCTCCTCGGCGCCCCGGCCCACCCGCCGCGCACCCTCCTCGACGTCTTCGACGCCACCGCCGCCGCACACCCGGGAGCCCCCGCCCTGGACACCGGCGACCGGATCCTCGACTACCGCGGCCTCGCCGCCGAGACGGAAGCCCTCGCGGCGCGCCTGCGCCGGGCCGGGGCCGGCCCCGGCGACCGGATCGGCGTACGCGTCCCGTCGGGCACGACGGAGCTGTACGTGGCGGTGCTCGCCGTCCTGCGCTGCGGCGCGGCGTACGTCCCGGTGGACGCCGACGACCCCGAGGAGCGGGCCGCCACCGTCTTCCGCGAGGCCGGAGTCTGCCTGGTCCTGGGCGACGGCGACGGCGACGGGGCCGGGATCGGGATCGGGATCGGGATCGGGCCGGGGACGGTGCCGCCGCTGGGCAGCGCGTACGGACGCCCGGCACGCCCCATCGGACCGGGCGACGACGCCTGGATCATCTTCACCTCCGGATCCACCGGCCTCCCCAAGGGGGTGGCGGTCAGCCACCGCAGCGCCGCCGCCTTCGTCGACGCGGAGGCCGGGCTGTTCCTGGCCGGCCGGCCGCTCGGACCGGGGGACCGGGTCCTGGCCGGGCTCTCGGTCGCCTTCGACGCCTCCTGCGAGGAGATGTGGCTGGCCTGGCG
>NZ_JZWV01000285.1 GCF_000966975.1 Streptomyces katrae
AACGGGGCCTGCCTGGTCCCCGCTCCCCGGTCACTCGTCCGCGCCGGCCACGAACTCGGGCCCTGGCTGGTCGAGCGGGGCGTCACCGTCGTCTCCACCGTGCCCACCCTGGCCGCACTGTGGCCGCCCGGCTCCCTGGCCCGCGTCCGGCTGCTGATCGTGGGCGGCGAGGCATGCCCGGCGGAGCTCGTGGACCGCTTCGCCGTGGACGGCCGCGAGATGTGGAACACCTACGGCCCCACCGAGACCACCGTCGTCGCCTGCGCCGCCCGACTGCACCCCGGCGAACCCGTCCGGATCGGACTGCCCCTCGACGGCTGGGACCTGGCCGTGGTGGACGAGGCCGGCGAACCCCTCCCGTACGGGGAGGCCGGCGAACTCGTCGTCGCCGGAGCCGGGGTGGCCCGCTACCTCGACCCCGTCAAGGACCGGGAGCGCTTCCGCCCCTGCCCGGCCCTGGGCACCGGCCGGGCCTACCGCACCGGCGACCTCGTACGGGCCGACCCGCGGGGCCTGCTGTTCGCCGGCCGTGTCGACGACCAGGTCAAGGTCGGCGGCCGGAGGGTGGAGCCGGGCGAGATCGACGCCGCGCTGACCGCGCTGCCC
>NZ_JZWV01000286.1 GCF_000966975.1 Streptomyces katrae
CGGCCCCCTCCCACCGGACCGGCTGACCCCCGCGGAGACACGGCTGGCGGTCCTCTGGGAGGAGCAGCTCGGCATCCGCCCGGGCCCCGGAGACGACTTCTTCGCCCTCGGCGGCACCAGCCTGGGCGCGGCCCGGCTCGCCTCCGCACTGCGCGCGGGCCACCCGGGCATCTCCGTGGCCGACCTCTACCGGCGGCCGGTCCTGCGGGACATGGCCGCCCACGCCGAGACCCTCGTCGCACGCCGGGACCCGAGACCGCCGGTCCGCCCCGTGCCGCGCCGGGCCGGCCTCGTCCAGCTCCTGACGCAGACGGCCTCGTACACCGTCACCGGCCTGCGCGGGGTGGTCCTCCTGACCGGCGTCGACAACGTCCTCGGCCTGCTCGCCCCGCACACCTGGACCCCGTACACCCCGTGGTGGCTCGTGCTGACGGGCTGGCTGGCGCTCTTCGCCGCCCCGTCGCGGTTCGCCCTGGGCACCCTCGCCGCACGGCTGCTGACCCGCGGGGTGCGCCCGGGCGTGCACCCGCGGGGCGGCCCCGTCCACCTGAGGCTGTGGGCGGCCGAGCGGGCCGTCTCCGTCTTCGGGGTCCCCGACCTGCTCGGCACCCCGTGGGCCGCCCGCTACGCCCGCGCCCTCGGCTGCGCCACCGGTCCGGGGGCCGCCCTGCACGCGATGCCTCCGGTGACCGGGCTCGCCGAGTTCGGGGCCGGCTGCGCGGTGGAGCCGGAGGCCGACGTCCGCGGCTGGTGGCTCGACGGGGACCGCCTCGTCGTCGGCGCCGTCCGGATCGGGGCGGGCG
>NZ_JZWV01000287.1 GCF_000966975.1 Streptomyces katrae
TCCGGATCGGGGCGGGCGCACGGGTCGGCCACCGTGCGGTGGTGATGCCCGGGGCGGAGCTCGGCGAGGGCGCCGAACTCGCCGCCGGAGCCTGCCTGGACGGGCGGATCCCGCCCGGCGAGAGCTGGCACGGCTCCCCGGCCCGACCCCGGACCCGGCCCGAGGCCCCGGCCGGCCGGGACGTCCTCCGCACGGCGGCCCGGCCGGACCGGCCGCGCGGACACCGCCGCCGGCGGGCCGCCTACGCCCTCTCCCTGCTCCTCCTGCCGCTGCTGCCGGTCCTCGCGTCGCTGCCCGTGCTCGTCGCCACCTACCACCTCGTCAAGGACCGCACCACGCTCGGCGAGGTCGCCTGGCGGCTGGTGCTCGCCGCCCCCGCCTCCGTCCCCGTGGCCGTCCTCTGCTGGATGGGCCTGGTCGCCCTGGTGGTCCGCGTCCTGGGCCGGCGGATCACCTCCGGCAGCCACCCGGCCGACGGGGGCGTGGCCTGGCGGGTGTGGCTGGTCCACCGGCTCCTCGACGGCTGCCGGACCGGCCTGTTCCCGCTGTACGCGAGCCTCGCCACCCCGCTGTGGCTGCGCCTGCTGGGTGCCCGGGTCGGCCGGAACACCGAGATCTCCACGGTGCTCCCGCTGCCGTCGCTGCTGCGGGTCGACGACGGGGCCTTCCTCGCCGACGACACCCTCGCCGCCCCCTACGAACTACGCGACGGGCGGATGCACCTCGGCCCGGCGCGGATCGGGCGCCGGGCCTTCGTCGGCAACTCGGGCATCGTGGGCCCCGGCCGGCACGTGCCCGACGGCGCGCTGGTCGGCGTCCTCTCGGACGCCCCGGCCGACCCCGCACCCGGCACCTCCTGGCTGGGGCGTCCCGCACTCGAACTGCCGCGCACCGCCCCGGCCGTCGACCCGAGCCGCACCTTCACCCCGCCCCGGCGGCTGGTCGTGGCCCGGGCCGCCGTCGAACTGTGCCGGCTGGTGCCGCTGATCTGCGGACTGCTGCTGGCCGAGGGCGTGCTCCTCGGGGAGCAGGAGGCCCTGCGGGCCGGCGGGCCGCTCTGGGCGGCGGCCGCCGCCGTACTCCTGCTGCCGGCCGCCGGGACGGCCGCCGCGCTGACCACGACCGCCGCCAAATGGCTGCTGGTCGGCCGGTTCCGGGTGGCCGAACACCCGCTGTGGAGTCCGTTCGTCTGGCGCAACGAGCTGTACGACACCTTCGTCGAATCCCTCGCCGTCCCCTGGCTGGCCGGCCCCTTCACCGGCACACCGGTGCTCAACTGGTGGCTGCCCCAACTGGTGGCTGCGCACCCTCGGGGCGCGGATCGGGCGCGGCGTGTGGTGCGACACGCACTGGCTGCCGGAGACCGATCTGGTCACCTTGGGGGACGGGGCCACGGTGAACCGGGGCTGCGTGCTCCAGACCCACCTGTTCCACGACCGCATCATGCGCATGGACACCGTCCGCCTCGACGCGGGGGCCTCGCTCGGACCGCACACCATCGTCCTCCCCGGCAGCACCGTCGGGGCGCACACCTCCGTGGGCCCCGCCTCCCTGGTGATGCGCGGCGAGACCCTCCCCGCGGGCACCGCCTGGGCGGGCAACCCGGTCGCGGGCCGCCCGCCCCGGCCTTCGACCCCGTTGGCGGTGTGCGCGGCACCCACCGGCTTGGACTCGGGGGAGCCCCGCTGACGCAGGCAGACGGACAGGAACCGCACCGGCTCACGCCCCCCTGAACCGGCGGGGGCGTGCGGCCCGCACGACCCGCCGGCCGGCGGGGAACAGCGACAGGAACAGGCTGTCGCCGGTCATGCGCACGATCGCCTGCCTCCCGTACGCCTCGACGCCTCCGATCCGGCCCGCCCGGGGCAGCTCCTGCCGGGCGAGCGCGGGCACGACCGTCAGCGGCAGGCCGTACCGTCGCCTGCGGGGCCACCGGGCACGCGTCCGGATCCCTCGGCGCCGCGCGCGCCCCGCTCCGCGGCCCCCGGCCCGGGACCCGGGACCTCGGTGAGCCGCCTGCGTTCGAGCACCGGACAGTCCCCACGGAGGGGGCCGGCACGGCCCCGGCACCCTCGCACGGCCCGGTCCGCCCCCGCCCCGCCGTGCCGTCGGCCTCCGGCCTTCACCCGCCGGCGGCGGCTCCGGCCGCGGCCGTGACCGGCCCGGACGGGCCTCCGTCCCCGGCGGGGTTTGTCCCGGACGGCTGCGGGCACGCGCCAACCGAGCCCCGAGCCCGCAGGACACGGCCCGCACGGTGCCGGTCACCGCAGCGGTCCCGGCCGCCCTTCGCACGCCCGGCGGCCCCCGACGGCCTCCCACGACGGCCTCCCCACGGCCTCCCACGGATCGGACCTGCCATGAACGCCCACCCCACCGGCCCGCGAGCCCGGTCCCATACCGCTTCCCCTCCGGATCCGCAGCGCCTGATGGAGATCTACCTCAACGACCACCTCGCGGGCGCCGGCAGCGGTGTCTCCCTGATCCGCCGCATGGTTCGCGCCCACCGGGACGGACCCGCGGGCCCCACCCTGGCCGCTCTCGCCGAGGAGATCACCGAGGACCGGTCGAGCCTGCGCGCCTTCATGACCGCCCTCGACGTGCCCGTACGCTGGCCCAGGGTCGCCGCCGGCCGGGTGGCGGAGAAGGCGGGCCGGCTGAAGCCCAACGGCCGGCTGGCCAGTCGCTCCCCCCTCAGCGACGTCCTCGAGCTGGAGACCATGCGCCTCGGGGTGGAGGGCAAGGCATCCCTGTGGCGCTCGCTCAGGGTCCTCGCGCTCACCGACCCCCGCCTGGACCCGGCGGACCTCGACCGGCTCCTGGCCCGTGCGGCGCGGCAGGAGTCCGTACTGGAGGCCCTGCGGACGGAGGCGGCCCGGCGCGCCTTCACCACCCCGGCCACGGCATCCGCCCGGGCCCGCGGTCACGGACGACCGGCGCGCCACGGTGTGCCGGGCCGGGCGCGGTGGGCGTCATGAGGGCCGCCACCGGCCTCCGGGAGCAGGTCCGCCATGAGTACGCATGACCCCACGCAGCCCGAGTACCGGGCCCAGCACCTGCGCGACCGGCTCGCGCACGAGGACGTCGCCGAGCTCGGGGTCCGCGTGGAGCTGCGCGGGCCTACGGTCCTCGTCTGGGGGCCGGTCTCCAGCCCGGACTGCCGTGAGCGGATCCTGCGGATCGCCGGGCAGGTCCTCGACCCGCTGGAGTGGCGCCACGACCTGACCGTGGTCAGCGCCCGCCCGCCCGACCGTGAGGAGGACCTGCGGTGATCCGCGTGGCGGCCGTGGGGGACATCCACCTCGCACCGGGCGCCGAGGGGACCCTCCGGCCCGCCTTCGAGACCCTGGGGGACCACGCCGACCTGCTCCTCCTCGCCGGAGACCTCACCCGCCACGGCACCCCGCAGGAGGCCGCCGTCGTCGCCGGGGAGGTCGCCGGCCTGCCCGTCCCCGTGGTCGCCGTCCTCGGCAACCACGACCACCACGCCGACCGGCCGCAGGAGGTCACGGCCGTCCTGGCCGCGGCCGGAGTCACCGTCCTGGAGGGGCAGGCTGTCGTCCTCGACCTCGACGGCACCACCGTGGGGGTGGCGGGCGCCAAGGGCTTCGGCGGCGGGTACGCGGGCCGCTGCGGCAGCGACTTCGGGGAACCCGAGATGAAGGCGTTCATGCGGCACTCCCGTACCTGCGCCGACGGGCTCCGCCGCGCGCTCGGGGACCTGGCGCAGGCGGGCACCGGCCTGAGGATCGCCCTCACCCACTACTCGCCGGTGCCCGACACCCTGGCAGGCGAGCCCCCCGAGATCCACCCGTTCCTCGGCAGCTACCTCCTCGCCGAGGCCATCGACGAGGTCGGCGCCGACCTCGCCGTCCACGGACACGCCCACCTGGGCACCGAGCACGGCATCACGGCCGGCGGGGTCCGGGTCCGCAACGTGGCCATGCCCGTCATCGACCGGGCGTACGCCGTCTACCACCTCACCCCCCGCCCCCGACCCGAGGAGCCGCCGCCATGAACGGCATGGAACACAAGCGCCAGGAGCCCGGCATCGGCCGCGAGGAGCAGGTGCGCGAGACCCGCGAGGAAGACCACGAACACCACGAACACCACGAAGGCCACGAAGGCCACGAAGACCACGAAAATCACGAAGGCGAAGAACACGGCGAAAGGATGTGAGTCCGGTGCGCATCGCGTTCCTGACGGCGCCCGAGGGCGTCGAGGAGGTCGAACTGACCCGTCCCTGGAAGGCGGTCCTCGGGGCCGGCTGGACCCCGCGACTGGTCTCCACGGAGGCGGGGGAGGTCCAGGCGATGCGTCACCTGGACAAGGCCGGCACCTACCCGGTCGACCGCGTCCTCACCGGCCGCACGGACGAGAGCTTCGACGCCCTCGTGCTGCCCGGGGGAGTGGCGAACCCCGACGCCCTGCGGATGAACGGGACCGCCGTGGACTTCACGCGCGGCTTCTTCGAGGCGGGCAGGCCCGTGGCCGCCATCTGCCACGCGCCGTGGCTGCTGGTGGAGGCCGATGTGGTCCGGGGCAGGACGCTGACCTCGTGGCCCAGTCTGGCCACCGACATCCGCAACGCGGGCGGCACCTGGGTGGACGAGGAGGTCCACGTCTGCCGCGCGGGGTCGTCCCCCCTGGTCACCAGCCGCAAACCGGATGACCTGGACGCCTTCTGCGAGGCGTTCGTGACCGTCTTCGCCGGCTGAAGGCCGATCCCCGCAGAGCGCCCCCGCACGGGTGTTTCAGCCCGCGATGGGGGCGAGGGTGAACAGGTCGGCCGATTCCGTCAGCTCCAGCACCCTGACCAGCTGATGGCTGGGGGCGGCGAGGACGAGCTGGTGCCTTGCCTCCTGGGCCTGCTGCCGGGCCGCCAGGAGCACGCTCAGCCCCGAGGAGTCGCAGAACGACGAATTGCGCAGGTCCACGATGATGTCCGCGCCCTCCGGCGTCTCGTCCACGGCCGCCGTCAGCAGCGCGCTGAGCTGCTCCGCGTGGTCGTGGTCCATCTCTCCGCTCACGCGGACGACGTACGGTTCCGGCTTGCGGGAGTCCTCGTTCCGACCGGTGCGTTCCTTGCTGGTCATGATGACGTGCCTCCTGTACGCCAGGCATCTGCCCCGGCCGGGGGCACTCATGCGGGTCCCCGAGGAGCGACGGGGCCCTCGGACCGGAGGATCCGCACTTGGCCTGTTCATGACCACATCCGGCCTGATCTAATGCACCGATGCTTCCCACGCCGTTCCACATCGTCAACGAAGGCCTCGCCTTCCTCATGGAGTTGGCCGGGCTGGCCCTGCTGGCCTGGTGGGGATGGTCGACCGGCCAGAACACCCTGCTGCGGATCCTGCTCGCCGTGGGTGCCCCCGCACTCGCGGCCACCGTCTGGGGCCTGTTCGCCGCCCCCAAGGCGACCTTCACCGTCCCGCTCGTGTCCGTACTCGTCGTGAAGGCCCTGTTCTTCGGCTCCGCCGCACTCGCCCTCCACTCCCTCGGCCGCACCCGGGCCGCCGTCGTCTTCGCCGTGGTCGCCGCCGCCAACACCGCCTTCGCGGAGCTGGACCGCTACCACCGCACCTGACGCCGGGCGGCTACTGGGCCAGGTACCCGCCGTCGACGGGGACGACCGCGCCGGTGATGAAGGAGGCGGCGTCGGAGGCGAGGAAGGCGATGGCACGGGCCACTTCCTCGGGCTCGCCGAGGCGGCCGAGCGGGTGGAGGCCCGTGACGCGGTCGAGGTACTCGGGGCCGCCGGGCTCGTCGGCGAGACGCCGGACCCGTTCGGTGCGGATGGTGCCCGGGGCCACCGCGTTCACCCGGACGCGGCGCCCGGCCCACTCCACCGCGAGGTGCTTGGTGAGCCCGGAGGCGACGAACTTGGCGGGCCCGTAGGCGGCTTGGCGGGCCTGCCCGGCCACACCCGAGATCGAGGAGACGCACACGACGGTCCCGCCGCCCTCCTGACGGGCCATCTGCGCGATGGCGTACTTGCAGGAGAGGAACATCCCGCGGCCGTCGACGGCCATCACCCGGTCCCAGTCCTCGGCACTGGTCTCGAGCAGGTCCGACAGCGGCAGGATCCCGGCGTTGGCGACCAGCACGTCCAGCCCGCCGCCCGCCGCCACCGCGGCCCCGGTCATCCGTTCGGCGTCCTCGGGGCGCGAGACGTCCCCGGTCACCACGGTCACCTCGTACGCGTCGCCCCGGTCGGCGCAGTCGCGGCGCAGCGCGGTCAGCCCGCCGGTGTCCAGGTCGGCGGCGGTCACCCGGGCGCCGAGCCGGGCGAAGAGGGCCGCGGTGGCCCGTCCGATGCCGCTCGCCGCACCCGTGACCAGACACGACCTGCCGGTCAGATCGACCAGTCCGCCAGCCCGCACGGCGCACCGCCTCCGCTCGCCCCGGCCGGGCCCCTCCCGGCCACCGGCCTCCCCAACGAGCGTCGGCGGGCCCCGGTTACGCCCGGACGTCCGCGGCCGGCCGGGGGGCCAGGGCCAGGAAGTCGTCGTGGGTGAGGACCCGCACCCCGGGCCGGTCCTCGGCCAGTGCGGCGATCATCGCCGCGGCCAGCCGCCCCGCGGGCACCGGCCGGTAGGGGCGGGCGGGCCCGGCCAGCAGCGGGGCCAGCACGGTCGCGGCGGAGCTGCCGAGCCCCTCGCCCGGGCGGTGCGAGGGGCGCCGGCCGAGGATGAAGGAGGGCCGGAAGAACGCGGTCTGCCGGTAGCCCAGCGCCGTCACCTCCGCCTCCATGTCCCCCTTGACCCGCAGGTAGAAGGCCCGGGAGCCGGATCCGGCACCGACCGAGGAGACGACGGCGATCCGCTCGGCGCCCGCGTCCCGGGCCAGCGCGGCCACCCGCACGGTGTGGTGCTGGTCCACCTCGCGGAAGGCCTCCTGCGAGCCGGCCTGCCGGATGGTGGTGCCCAGGGCGCCGTACACGTCGGTCACGCCCGGCAGTCCGTCGCCCTTGAGCCCGGCGAAGTCCACCACCCGGGCGTCCAGCCGCGGGTGTTCGAGCCCGAGCGGGCGGCGGGCCAGCACGGTGACACGGTCGTAGCGCGGGTCGCGCAGCAGCCGCGCCAGCAGTTGTCCGCCGACCAGTCCGGTGGCCCCGACGAGGAGCGCGCTGCGGGTCACGGATGTCCCTTCCGCCGCCGGCGGCCACCCCGCCGGAATCCCCGCAGCATGTCACATCCGCACGGTCACCCGCCCCGCCGAACGCCGCCGCAGGGGGAGGCCGACAGCCGGCCACCGCCCTCGCCCAGCATGTCGCGCATGAGGCGAGGCACCCCAGGACGGTACGCCCCGCGGCCCCGCCCCCGGCACCGGCCGCCCGAACGCGCCGCCCGCCGCCGCGCTGTCCCCCGGCCTCCGACCGCGTTCGGCCGGCTCTTCTGTCTCAGGGGCCCGCCGGTCCGTCGTTGCAGGGAACGATCTCTTTGTACAGACTGCACTACGGCGATGAGGAGGAGCGGATGAGCGCGGCCCACGACGGACGGCAGTGGCCGGACGAGGTCAGTGTCGACAACGCGAGGACGACGCTGCTGCAACTCCTCGCGCGCACCGGGGTCCCCTCCGGCGACGCGCGCCAGCTGATCGGGCTCGTCGAGGCGGGCGTCCTGGCCCTCGCCCACGCCGAGCTCGGCGCCGCCGGCCGGAGCGCCCCGGGGGACAAGGGCGAGGAGTACCGGTCGGGCTGGCTCGACGGCGCCGAGGCCCTGCTGGAGGAGCTCGGCGCCGTGGCCGAGCGGACGCTGGCCGGGGTCACCGGACCCGAAGGGGACCAGGGCGGGCCCGGCGGGCACCCCCGGGCCCGGCGCATGGAGGTGGAGCGGGCCAAGGTCGCGCTCACCCCCCTCTACCTCTCGTTCACCGCGGCTTCGGAACTGGACCCGGAGGTGACCGAAGAGGTGCTCGTCGCCGTCCTCGGGACGATGAGCCCCCGTCAGCGGGCCGGCTACGCGGGACGGCTGACGGAGTTCGCCACGCTCCACCGCGGCCGGCTCGAGCGCCTGTTCGCGGCGTTCGGGCCGGACAGCACCACCGCCCTGCACGGCCGCTACTCGCTGCTCCACTCCGCGACGAGCATCGCCGTACTGGAACGGCTCCTCGCCTCCCCGCAGGCGCTGCGGGAGGAGTGGGACGCCGCGGAGCTGCCGCCGGCGTGGCTCGACGGGCTGACGACCGCCTGGACCGCCCCGGCCTGACCCCGGCCCGCCCCGGGTCCGTTCCGCCGGCCCCGCGTCGGCCGTACGGGGGAGGCACGGGGCGGCCGCCGGGGGCGTGCGGCGCCCCTGCGCGTACGAGGGGCCAGGCTGGGCAGCGCGGGACGGATCCTCCTCCCCGAACGGACGACAAGGGAGTTCGCCGTGGCCCACGCAACCGACCCGCCCGCCCCTGGGCCCGCGCACGGCACGCCGGACCACGCGGCCGCCGGTGACCACCGCTCCCGCGTGAGCCTGCGCGTCAACGGAGCCCGCCGCGACCTCGACCTGGACCACCGGGTCACGCTCCTCGACGCCCTGCGCGAGCACCTGGACCTGACCGGCTCCAAGAAGGGGTGCGACCACGGGCAGTGCGGCGCCTGCACCGTCCTCGTGGACGGCCGGCGCGCCAATAGCTGCCTGCTGCTCGCCGTCACCCTCGACGGCTGCGGGATCACCACCGTCGAAGGCCTCGCCGCGCCCGACGGCGCCCTCCACCCGCTCCAGCGCGCCTTCGTCGAACACGACGCCTTCCAGTGCGGCTACTGCACCCCCGGCCAGCTCTGCTCCGCCGTGGGCGCCCTCCGCGAAGCCGCCGCCGGGCACCCCTCCCACGTCACCGCCGACGCCGCCCAGGCCGGCCCCGCCGTACTGACCGCCGAGGAGATCAGGGAACGGCTCAGCGGGAACCTGTGCCGCTGCGGCGCCTACCCCGCGATCGTCCGCGCCGTGGCCGACGCCGGCACGGACCCCGCGGCCACCGGCACCGCCGTGGAGGCGGCCGTATGAAGCCCTTCGCCTACGTGCGCGCCACCAGCCTCCGGGAGGCCGCCGACGCCTACGCCGCCCACCCCGGCTCCCGCTACCTCGCCGGCGGCACCAACCTCGTGGACCTGATGAAACTCGGTGTCGAGACCCCCACCGCCCTCATCGACATCTCCCGCCTCCCCCTCGACGGGATCACCGAACTCCCCGACGGGGGCCTGCACATCGGGGCCACCGTCCGCAACAGCGACCTGGCCGCCGACCCACGGGTACGCGCCCGCTACCCGCTGCTCGCCCGGGCCCTGCTCGCCGGCGCCTCCGGCCAGCTGCGCAACGTCGCCACCACCGGCGGCAACCTGCTCCAGCGCACCCGCTGCGGCTACTTCCAGGACCCCTCCAAGCCGTGCAACAAACGCGAACCCGGCAGCGGCTGCGCGGCCCGCGAAGGAATCCACCGCGACCACGCCGTCCTCGGACAGTCCGAACACTGCATCGCCACCCACCCCTCCGACATGGCCGTGGCCCTCGCCGCGCTGGACGCCGAAGTCGAGCTGTACGGCGGACCGGACAGCTCCCGCACCGTGGAGGCCGCGCATTTCCACCGGCTGCCCGCCGACCACCCCGAACAGGACACCGTGATCCGCCCCGGAGAGATCATCACCGGGGTGCGCCTGCCCGCCCCGGTCCCCGGCGCCCGGTCGCTCCACCGCAAGGCCCGGGACCGCGCCTCGTACGCCTTCGCCCTCGCGTCGGTCGCCGTCGTCCTCGACCTCGACCCCGAGGACGGCCGGGTACGCCGGTGCGCCCTCGCCTTCGGCGGCCTCGCCCCCCGGCCCTGGCGGGCCACCGAGACCGAGGCGCGGCTGACCGGAGCCGCGCCGCACCCCGACACCGTCCGCGCGGCCGTCGACGCGGAACTCGACCGGGCGCAGCCCCTGCGCGACAACGCGTACAAGATCCTCCTCGCCCGCAACCTCGCCTGCGCCGCCATCGCCACCCTCGCCGGTACCCGCCCCGGTGCCCCCGCCACCCCGTGAGCGGCGCCACCGACCAGGACAGGAACCCCATGAGCCCCACCACCGCCACCCTCGACACCGCCGCGCAGGCCTCCCTCGGCACCCCCGTCCCGCGCCTCGAAGCCCGCGACAAGGTGACCGGCACCGCCCGCTACGCCGCCGAACAGAACCCGCCCCGAAGGGCCTACGGCTGGCCGGTGCCCGCGACGATCGCCCACGGCCGGGTCACCGCCGTCGACACCACCGCCGCCCTGGCCCTGCCCGGAGTGCTCGCCGTCCTGACCCCCTACGACGCACCGCGCCTGGGCCCCTCCGACGACCCCACGCTCCAACTCCTCCAGGACACGCGGGTACCGCACCGCGGCTGGTACGTGGCGCTCGCCGTCGCCGACACCCTGGAAGGGGCCCGGGCCGCGGCCGAAGCGGTACGCGTGGGCTACGAGGCGGAGCCCCACGACGTCACCCTGCGCGAGGGACACCCCGGCCTCTACACCCCCGAGGAGGTCAACGGCGGCTACCCCGCCCACCGCGAACACGGCGACCCCGACGCGGCGTTCGCCGCCGCCCCGGTACGTGTCGACGTCCGCTACTCGGTACCGCCCCTGCACAACCACGCGATGGAACCGCACGCCGCCACCGCCGACTGGGACGCCGGCCGCGGCCACCTCACCGTGTACGACTCCTGCCAGGGCACCACGGTGGTGCGCACGGTCCTGGCCGGGCTGTTCCGGCTGCCGGAGGACCGGGTCACCGTCCTGGCCGAGCACGTGGGCGGCGGATTCGGCTCCAAGAGCACCCCGCGCCCGCACGTCGTCCTCGCCGTCATGGCCACCCGGCGCTGCGGACGCCCCGTCACCGTGGCCCTGCCCCGGCAGCACCTGGCCGCCTGCGTCGGCCACCGCGCCCCCACCCTGCACCGCGTCCGGCTCGGCGCCCGACCCGACGGAACGCTCACCTCCCTCACCCACGAGGTCCTCACACACACCTCGCGGGTGCGGGAGTTCGTCGAGCAGGCCGCCGTACCCGGCCGTGTGATGTACGCGGTCCGCGACAGCCGCACCACCCACCGCGTCGCCGCGCTCGACGTGCCCACCCCCTCCTGGATGAGGGCCCCCGGCGAGACCCCCGGCATGTACGCCCTGGAATCGGCCATGGACGAGCTGGCCGACGCCCTCGGCATGGACCCCGTCGAGCTGCGCGTCCGCAACGACCCGGCCACCGAGCCCGACAGCGGCCGTCCCTTCAGCAGCCGCCACCTCGTGGAGTGCCTGCGCGAGGGCGCGACCCGCTTCGGGTGGACCGGACACCGGCCGCCGCTGCGGGAGGGGCCGCTCCTCATCGGGAGCGGCGTGGCCGCCGCCACCTACCCCGTCTACATCGCCCCGGCCGGCGCCCGGGCCCACGCCCGCCCCGACGGGAGCTACCTCGTCGAGGTCAACGCCACCGACATCGGCACCGGCGCCCGCACGGTCCTCTCCCAGATCGCCGCCGACGCCCTGGGCGTCCCGCTCGACGCCGTCACGCTGTCCCTCGGCAACAGCGCACTGCCCCCCACCCCCGTCGCCGGCGGCTCGGCCGGTACGGCGTCCTGGGGCTGGGCGGTGCACGACGCGTGCACCGCCCTGACCGACCGGCTGGCCCGGCACCACGGCCCCCTGCCCGACGCGGGGCTCTCCGCGTCCGCCGACACCACCCAGTCGGCCAAGCAGAAGCCCCCGTACGCCCGCCACGCGTTCGGGGCGCACTTCGCCGAGGTCCAGGCCGACACGGTCACCGGAGAGGTACGCGTCCGCCGCCTGCTGGGCGTCTTCGCCGCCGGCCGCATCCTCAACCCGCGCACGGCCCGCTCCCAGTTCATCGGGGGGATGGTGATGGGACTGGGCATGGCACTGACCGAACACAGCGGCCTCGACCCGGCGTTCGGCGACTTCGCGGAGCGCGACCTGGCCGCCTACCACGTGCCGGTGAACGCCGACGTCCCCGCCGTCGAGGCCCACTGGATCGACGAACACGACAAGCACCTCAACCCGATGGGCGGCAAGGGCATCGGGGAGATCGGCATCGTCGGCGCCGCGGCCGCCATCGGCAACGCCGTGAGCCGGGCGACCGGCCGGCGCCTGCGCGAGCTGCCCCTGACCCCGGACCGCGTCCTGGCCGCCCTCAGCGTCCCGGACACCGGGCCCGTGTGAGACCCGCCGCACGGGGCACCCGGGAGGGGAGAGCAAGCAGACGACCCACCCGGCCGTCCCATCGGAAGGAACAACCGCCATGACCGAGAACGTCTGGAACTACGACGAGACGACCGCCCGGCAGCAGGGCATCGACCTCCGCGGCTTCAAGGTCGAAGCCGTCGACGGCGCCATCGGCAAGGTCGACAAGCACTCGGACGAGGCCGGCTCCGCCTGGATCGTGGTCGACACCGGTGTGTGGATCTTCGGCAAGGAGGTCCTCCTGCCGGCCGGCACCATCGCGCGCATCGACGTGGACGAGGAGAGGATCCACGTGAACCGGACCAAGGAGCAGATCAAGAACGCCCCTGAGTTCCACCGTGAGAAGCATCTCGACAACCCCGACTACCACGACGAACTGGCCGCCTACTACCTCCCGGGCACCCCGTTCGGCGGCCCCTTCTGACCCGGCACGAGGAGCAGACCGTGAACGAGCACGACAAGCACGAGAAGCACGACAAGCACCCCCAGAGCACCCCTCCCTCCAAGGCCGTGGGGGAGAGCGGCGACCGCAGGGCCCGGGAGGAGGCCGAGGACGCGGTCATGCCCGGCAGCCACGACGGCGAGGCCGGCGACGCCCTCACCCCGAACACCGACGTCCAGCGCCGCACCGCCCCCCGCGACCGACGGCCCTGACCCCGCCCCACACGGCGACGGCTCCCCGGCGGACACCGCGGAGCCGCGTGTACGTACGGCCGGGCAGGGCACACGAGGTCCATGACCGTACCCAAGACCAGCGTGCTCGTACTGGACTGTGCCGAGCCCGAAGCCCTGGCCGGCTTCTACGCCTCCCTGCTGGGCGCCCGGACCGCCCCGGCCGAGGGCGATCCCGACCTCCTCCTCGTGGCCGGGCCCTCGGGCGCCCTGCTCGGCATCCGCCGGGACCCCGACCGCGTACCGCCCAGCTGGCCGCTCCCCGACGGGCCCGAACAGCCGCACCTGCGCATACTCGTGACGCCGGACGCGCTCGACGAGGCGGAACGCGAAGCCGTGGCCCTGGGAGCCCGCCCGCTGGCGGCGGAGACGACCGCGGCCGACCCCGCCAGCAGGACGACCCACCGCCGCTACGCCGACCCGGCGGGCCACGCCTTCGTCCTGGCGGCCACCGGCCTGACGGCGAACGGGGCGCCGGCTCGCTAGCATGCGCCGCATGCCCATCAAACTGGAGAACGTCGGCATCGCCGTCCGCGACCTGGAAGCGGCGATCTCGTTCTTCACCGACCTCGGCCTGACGGTCCTCGGCCGCGGCACCGTCAGCGGGGAGTGGACGGACACCGCCGTCGGCCTCGACGGCAACCACGCCAAGATCGCCGTGCTCCAGACCCCGGACGGCCAAGGCCGCCTCGAACTCTTCGAGTACATCCACCCCGAAGCGATCGAGACCCGGCCCGCCCGCCCCCACGACATCGGCATGCACCGCATCGCCTTCTCGGTCGACGACATCGACGAAGCCCTGGCGACCGCGGCCCGCCACGGCTGCCACCCGCTCCGCGGGGTGGCGACCTACGAGGACACCTACAAACTCACGTACGTCCGCGGCCCCAGCGGCATCCTCGTGATGCTCGCCCAGGACCTCAAGAAGAACTGACGACTTCGGATGAAGGGGACCCTGGCCGGGCCGGGGAGCCGGTCGGGGGCTGCGGGCAAATCGAGTTGCCCGGATGACCGGGCGCCGGTGATCATCCAGGGGATCACGCCCCCGACACCGGAGACACATGAGCACCGAACTGTCCAAGGCCCGGGAACTCCTCGAATCCGGCGACCCCGAAGGGGCCATGCGGACCCTGCGGCTCGCCGCCGACGGGGTCGCGTCCGCCGAGGTCGCCCCGCTGGTGGCCAGGTTGGCCGAAGGGGCCGGGTTCACGGACCTGGCCGAGGCCTCGGCGGACCTGGCGGCGCGCCCCGTGGAGGCCGAGAGCCTGTACAGGTTCGGCTACGCCTGTGTCGAGCGCGGGATCCCCGCGCTGGCCGTTCCCGCGCTGCGGGAGGCACTGCGCCTGAGCCTGGCGTCCCCGCCCGAGCCCGAGCGCACCGGCTTCTTCCGCCGCATGGCCAAGCCGCGCACCCGGACGCGCCTCGCGCCCCGGCGGGTGCTCCTCGAACTGGTGACCGCGTTGGAGCGGCTCGAGCGGCACGCCGACGCCCTGGCACTCCTGCACGAACACGACTCCCTCATGGAGGACTGGCCGGACCGCTACCTGACGGTCTACAACGCCCTGATGGCCGGCCGGACCGACACGGCCCGACAGGTCTTCGACCGGCTGTCCGAGCCCGAGGGCGTCTGGGTCGCCCCGGGCCGACGCGTCGGCCGGATGCTCGAGCGCGCCGCGGCCCTGCCGCCGGCCGGTGACCAGGACCTGCGCGGCTGGCACTACGCCCTGACCGGCGGGCTGCTCCTCACCCTCTCCCCGCACGGCTTCGACCAGGGCATGACCGGCCGCTGGGCCTTCCTCCAGGACGACCTGGACTCCTGCCGCCACGGCCTGGAGCGCCTGCGCGCGGTCCTGGCCGCCACCGGCCGCGAGCCCGCCTCCGTCGGCCTGCTGCCGGACCGCGGCAGCCGGGCGCTCGGCCTGGCGGCGTCCCGGCTGCTCGGCGTCCCGGCCCACCCCTACCGGCCGGGCACCCCGGACGTGCTGGTGGTGGCGTACGACCTGAGCGCCTGCGACCCCGACACGGTGCACGCGCTGACCGAACGGGCGCCGGGCGAGCTCCTCTTCGAGCACGCCACCTGCTGGACCGAGACGCCCGGCGCGTCGGCGGACGTCTGCACCTTGCTGGTCCAGAGCGTGACCGCCCCCTGGGAGCCCGGCCTGCGGCTCTCCGAGGACGGCCGGCCGGAGCGGACGGAGCCCGACGGCCGGTCGGCCGAGGAACTGGCCGAGGCGATCCTGGCGGCGGACCCCGCCCCGCCGGAGGGCGACGGGCAGACCCCGGACGACCCGGACGCCGCACTGGCCGCGTTCGCGGCCCGCGCGGCCGGCCTGTGGGCGGACGGCCCGCGCGACCGCATCCGTTCCTCGGGCCCGGTGCGCAGCGGCCGCTTCGCCTGACGCGGGACGCCGGCCGGCGTCCCGCGTCAGGCTGATCCGGGCCCGTGACCGGGCCGCCGTCACGCCGCCGGCGTCGGGGAGGAGGCCAAGGGGTGTCAGTACCCAGCCGGGCCGGACCGGTGGCGTGCGGTCAGCTGCCCCTGGGCGTAGGGGTCGGTCTCGCAGCTGTACGGGCCGCCGTGGCCGGCGAGGAGTTCGGCGATCCGGTACCACTCCGCCAGCGCCGCCCGCAGGGGCGGCTCCGCGTCGGCCACGACGCCGACGCCGGCCCGGACGCGCTCCAGCGCCGCCACCGCCTGATGGTGGGTCATGCCCGTGGCCTCGCTCCGCACCCGGCTGCGGGCCTCTGCCTCGCCCGGGGCCGGCTCGTGCGGCTCGAGCTCCGCCTCGACCAGGGCCTCTGTTTCATCGGACACGGCAACCCCCTCCTCGGACACCCGAGGCCGCCCTTACCCCGAGGGCGGCCCCGCAACCCCCGCGTCGTCCCCCTTCCGCCCCCGTTCAGGAGGACAGGGCGGCGGAGACCACCGAACGCGCCGCTTCCTGGACTTCGGCCAGGTGCGCGGAGCCCCTGAATGATTCCGCGTAGATCTTGTAGACGTCCTCGGTGCCCGAGGGGCGGGCCGCGAACCAGGCGTGATCGGTGGTCACCTTGATCCCGCCGAACGCCGCCCCGTTGCCCGGCGCGCTGGTGAGCACGCCGGTCACCGGGTCCCCGGCCAGGGTGTCCGCGGTGACCTGCTCCGGGGACAGCCGGCCGAGGACGGCCTTCTCCTCCCGCGTGGCCGGTGCGTCGATCCGGGCGTAGGACGGGGCGCCGAACCGGGCGGTGAGTGCGGCGTACCGCTCGGAGGGGCTCTGCCCGGTGACCGCGAGGATCTCGGAGGCGAGCAGGGCGAGGAGGATGCCGTCCTTGTCGGTGGTCCACACGGAGCCGTCGCGCCGCAGGAAGGAGGCTCCCGCGGACTCCTCGCCGCCGAAGCCGATCGTGCCGCCGGCCAGGCCGTCGACGAACCACTTGAAGCCGACCGGGACCTCCACCAGTTCCCGGCCCAGGTCGGCGGCCACCCGGTCGATCATCCCCGAGGACACCAGGGTCTTGCCGATGCCCGCGGAGACCGGCCATCCGGCGCGGTGGCGGCAGAGGTAGTCGATGGCGGTGGCGAGGTAGTGGTTGGGGTTCATCAGCCCGCCGTCCGGGGTCACGATGCCGTGCCGGTCGGCGTCGGCGTCGTTCCCGGTCGTGACGTCGAACCGGTCCCGGTCCTCGATCAGCGAGGCCATGGCGTACGGGGAGGAGCAGTCCATGCGGATCTTCCCGTCCCAGTCCAGGGTCATGAACCGCCAGGTGGGGTCGGTCTCCGGATTGACGACGGTCAGGTCGAGGCGGTGCTCCTCGGCGATGCGCCCCCAGTAGGCCACCGACGCGCCGCCGAGCGGGTCGGCTCCGATGCGCACGCCGGCCGCGCGGACGGCCTCCAGGTCGAGCACGGAGGGCAGGTCACCGACGTACGCCCCGAGGAAGTCGTACCGTCCGGTCGTCGGGGCCGCCAGGGCCCGCGCGTACGGCAGTCTCCGGACCTCCTTCGATCCGCCGGCGATGATCTCGTTGGCCCGGTCCTGGATCCAGCCGGTGGCGTCCGAACCGGCGGGGCCGCCGTGGGGCGGGTTGTACTTGAACCCCCCGTCGGCGGGCGGGTTGTGCGAGGGGGTGACGACCACCCCGTCGGCCAGGGCGGCGGTGCGGCCGCGGTTGTGGGTGAGGATGGCGTGGGAGACGGCGGGCGTCGGGGTGTAGCCGTCCGCCGTGTCGACGAGGACGTCCACGTCGTTGGCGGCGAACACCTCGAGCGCCGTCACCCGGGCGGGTTCGGACAGCGCGTGCGTGTCGGCCCCGAGGAACAGCGGCCCGCCCACGCCCTGCAGGGCCCGGTACTCGCAGATGGCCTGGCTGGTGGCGGCGATGTGGACCTCGTTGAACGCGGTGGCGAGGGACGACCCGCGGTGCCCCGAAGTGCCGAAGCTCACGCGCTGGGCCGGGTCGGCGGGGTCCGGGTGCAGGGCGTAGTACGCCGTCACCAGCCGGGACACGTCGACGAGGTCCTCCGCCCGCGCCCGCTGCCCCGCTCGCTCGTTCGGCATCCTTCGCTCCTCCGTATCGCCGCTTCGGTCCACTCACCCCCACGGCCTACCCAGCCGCGGCCACTCCTATCAGCCCTTTTGGCCATCTTCATCCTGTTCAGGCGAGGGGCGGCCGGGTCGCGGACGTGGCCCCGCCCGTTGTGGGTAGACGCCACCGGTCGAGGAAGGGAGTCACGATCATGGACGGCGGCACACGGCACGGTGCGGATCAGGCCGGCGGCATGGAGAGGAAGCGGCAGGCCCCCGGTATCGGACGCGAGGAGCAGACCCGCGCCCACCCCGGCCCGGACCCCGTGCACCCCGAGGCGAGCCGGCTCGTGGCCGGCAGGCCGCCGGAGGAGCTGAGGGACCGGCAGGAGGAGAACCAGGAACGGAGCCGGGAACGGCGCGGGGAAGACGAAGGGGGCGCGGGCGCCGCTCATGACCGCCGTCCGCGCCCGCTCGACCGGCGACGGAATGACGCAGCGTTCTCAGCTCCATGACCGGCGACGATACCCAGCCGGTATCGGGACCCTCCAGGCGGTATTGGACGGGCCCGGGGCCCCGGCGCTGGAATCGGGACATGACTGAGCACGCACCCACCAGGCCCGCCGGAGCCGATCCGGCCGTGTCCGTGGTCCGCCCCGGCCAGGGCGAGAAGATCCTCCTGGGCACCACCGTGATGCGCCTCCTGGAGGACGGCGCCATCACCGGCAACCGCGTCGGA
>NZ_JZWV01000288.1 GCF_000966975.1 Streptomyces katrae
CGCGGAGTCCGTCCTCGCCCCGCACACCCCCGGACCGCCGCAGCACCGCCACGCCGAGCACGACGAGGGCTTCTACGTCGTCTCCGGCACCGTGCGCTTCACCGTCGGCCGCGACAGCCACGACGCGCCCGCCGGCACGCTCGTCGTGGTCCCGCCCGGCGCCCCGCACACCTTCGCCAACGTCACCGACGAGCCGGCCGTCATGCTCAGCACGTTCACCCCCGGCCGGTACGCCCAGTACTTCCGCGACCTCGGCGGCATGCTCGCCGACGGCCGCCCCCTGACCCCGGAGGCCAACATCACCGCCATGGCCCGCTACGCCACCCGCCCCGCCACCGAATTCCCCGCCGCCCCGCTCACCTGACGCCGGCCGTGGTCAGGCGGCGACGACCCCGG
>NZ_JZWV01000289.1 GCF_000966975.1 Streptomyces katrae
GCCGTGGACAGGCGGCGACGACCCCGGCGTTCTGGCACGCCGTCAGCAGCCGGCGGCCGTCGTCCTGCCGGGACATCACGTACGGCGGGGCGCCCTCGCCTCGTCGAGGCCCGTGAGGACGTTGCCGTGGGCCGTCGTCCAGGTCGCGTCGGCGTGGAAGAGGGCGAGGAACTCCGTTGAGGTCAGGGGGCGAGCCGGCAGTTCGTGAGCGGGTCCTCGCCCGCGGCGGGCCGCGGCACCGTACGGCTCGCCGGCGGTGGCGTGCCGCGGCCGAGCCAGTCCTCCAGGGCCGTCAGCGCGGAGCGGTGACACGGGACGAGGGGACGGAGCCGGTCGGGGAAGGCGTCGAACAGGGAGTCGACGTGTGTTCCTCCCTCGATCCGGTAGTAGCGCAGGAGACGGCCGCGGCCCGCGTCGTCGACCATGCGCGCGTACACGTCGGAGTCCCGGCCGATCGGCAGGAGGACGTCCAGCGTGCCGTGCAGCGTGATGAGGGGCTTCCCGATCCTGCCCGTGAGCGCGATCTTCGCCACGGCGTCGTGGACGCTCCGGGGCCGAAGGCCGTAGTCGTAGTCCGCGTCGCAGGCAGGGGTGCCCGGCAGGCAGAACGGGGTCCCCGCCTCCTGCGGGCCGTCGTAACCGGGGTCCAGCTCCTCACGGTAGATGCGCTGGGTCACGTCCCAGTAGTACTGGTGGTGGAACGGCCAGAGGAACTCCGAGCCGGCCGGGAACCCGGCCGCGGCCATCTCCCGGCGGGCCTGCTCCGCGCCCGCGCCTCCCGCCGCGTAGCGGGGGTAGGCGGCGAGGGCCGGCGGCAGGAAGGTGAGCAGGTTCGGGCCCTGCTCCCGCCAGAGGGTGCCTTCCCAGTCCACACCGCCGTCGTACAGCTCGGGATGGTTCTCCAGCTGCCAGCGCACCAGGTAGCCGCCGTTGGACATGCCGGTGGCCAGGGTGCGGGAGGGCGGCCGCAGGTAGCGCTGGGCGACGACGGCACGGGCCGCACGGGTGAGCTGGGTGACCCGCCCGTTCCACTCGGCGATCGCGTCACCCGGTGCCCGGCCGTCGCGGTGGAAGGCGATGCCCGTGTTGCCCTTGTCGGTCGCCGCGAAGGCGTATCCGCGGGCCAGGACCCAGTCGCCGATGGCCCGGTCGTTGGCGTACTGCTCGCGTACCCCCGGGGAGCCGGTGACGACGAGGCCGCCGTTCCACCGGTCCGGCAGCCGGATCACGAACTGGGAGTCGTGGTTCCACCCGTGGTTGGTGTTGCCGGTGGAGGAGTCCGGGAAGTACCCGTCGATCTGGATCCCGGGCACACCGCTCGGCACGCTCAGTCCGGCCGGCGTCAGCCCGGCCCAGTCGGCCCGGTCCGTGTGCCCCGAGGCGACGGTCCCGGCCGTGGTCAGCTCGTCCAGGCAGGACGGGACGCCGAGTTCCGCGCCCGGCACCCGCAGCCGGGACATCCCCGAGCAGTGCCCGTCCGCCGGGGCCGCGCCGCCGTTCCGCTCCGCGGCCGCGGGCACCGCGGCGACCGTCACGAGCACGGCTGCCGCCGCGGCCGCCCTGCGCAGCAGGCCGGGGCGCGGGCCGCGCCGTGGTGGTACTGAAAGGCGCACGGGTACCTCCGGGTGAACGCGGTCCGCCGGGACGTCCGCAACCGTAGGACCCGCCTCCGCCACCCGGGAATGGTGCTACGGCCCACAGGCCCCGAACCGCCCTGTACGCCCGGCCCGTTGCACCGGAACGGCCACCCTGCTACCGCCATCCGAAGAACCGGACGCGTCCACCCCCCAGGCGGTCAGCCCGTGCCGGTTCAGGCCGCGACGATGCAGAAGGGATGCCCGGCCGGATCGGTGAGGACCCGCCACCTGCCCCGATGCGGCTGGTGATCCGGCCTGCCCGCGCCCAACTCCAGCAACCGCGCCTCCGCCCTCCAGCAACCGCGCCTCCGCCTCGTCCAAGTCGCCGACGTCGAAGCAGAAGTGGAGCTGCTGGGGAACGGCCTGGTCGGGCCAGCTCGGCGCCCGGTAGCCGTCGACCCGTTGAAAACCGATGAGGAGTCCGTCCTCACGGTTGAGACCGGCGAAGTCGGCGTCCGACTTCGGGTGCGGTTCAAGGCCGGTGGCCTGCTGGTAGAACGCCGCCAGCGCCAGTGGATCAGCGCAGTCGAGCGTGATCGCACTCAGCTTCATGTGCAGGGTCATGACACCTCCCGGCCCTCCGGGGCCGATCGAAAGACTTTCCCGCCGCACACCCTAAGAGCACACCCCGGGCCTGCCGCTCGTGATCAGCGAGTCCGTCAAGGCCCGGGAGCGTCCCGGCCTCGGCCTGAGCGCCGGCACGAGCCCGGTGTTGTTCCACGGACCTGCCGCCTCCGCCCCCTACGGTGGATCCCGTGGCGGATCGGGCGGCGGACGCGGTGGATACGGCGACGGCGACGGCGCACCTCAAGGAGCGGCTCTACGCGACGATCACCATGATCTCCGTCGTCATCGGGCTCGCGGGCACCGGCCATCCGGACGCCGGCTGGCCGCGCTCGTCGCCGACCAGCAGGCCCACCGCGTCACGCACGGCGCCCTCGCCAGGGGACGGGAACTGCGCGTCATGCTCTTCGTCAGCAGCCCCCTCCTCCTGTCGGCGGTGGGCCCGCTCCTCCTGATCGGCGTCTCGGCACTGGGTGCGATGCAGCTGAGCACGGCGCTGTACACGGCGGCCGCGGTCAACGTCGCCACCCTGTTCGGGTGGGGCTGCTACGCC
>NZ_JZWV01001684.1 GCF_000966975.1 Streptomyces katrae
CCGCAGCAGCACGACGGGCGCCGCCAGCGCCGCCGCCGTCACCACCGCCAGCGCCGCCAAGCGGCCCCCGATGCCCAGCGAACCCCAGCTGACCAGGGTGAAGGCCAGCGCGGCCACCGCCAGCAGCACCGCGCCCAGCACCAGCAGCACGTTCTGCGCACCCGGCTTGGCCGCGGCCGACGCCACGGGGGAGAAGGGCGCGGCCGGGGAGAAGGGCGCGGCGGGCGGACCGAAGGCACCGCCTGCCGGCCCCCCAACCCCCGCCGCCGGACCCGGCTGTGCCCCTCCCTGCTGCCACAGCAGCCGCAGCAGCCAGTCCCGGCGGGCCAGCAAGTGCAGCCGCCGGGCGTCGAGTCGAACCAGCTCGGCGTCGATGAGCGCCAGCTCATGGGCCGGCGGCAGAGGGGTGTCCATAGCCGGAGTGTGGCGCCCGTCACTCCGTCAGGACATGGGCGGGCGTACTCAGATCACCCCTGAGTACCCACCCACCGCGTTCCGGCCGCTCCACCGCGAACCGCCCCGGCGCCCGCCCGCCGGGGTCCAGACTGGAGGCATGCCCCGCTGGACGCACTACCGCTTCCGCAGCGTGTGGGACCTCGACGCCCCGCCCGCCCTCGTCTACTCCCTGCTGGAGGACCCCCGGCACTACCCCGGCTGGTGGCCGCAGGTCCGCCGGGTCGCGCAGACCGGCGGTCGGTCCGGGACCGCGGTGATCCGCTCCGTCCTCCCGTACGAGATCCACGTCACCCTCACCAGCCTCCTCCGCGACCCCGCCCGAGGCGTCCTGGAAGTGGCGCTGGGCGGGGACCTCGACGGCTGGGCGCGCTGGACCGTACGCCCGCGCGGCGGGCCCGCCGCCCGCCGCACCCGGGCCGTCTACGAGCAGGAGGTCGAGGTGCGGGCCCCGCTGCTGCGCCGGTTCGCGCTCGCCGGACGGCCCGCCCTGCGGCTCAACCACGCGCTGATGATGCGTGCCGGACGGCACGGCCTCGCCGCCCGGCTGACCACCCCGCCCGAAGCGGTTTGAACAGACCCCGAGGCTCTTGTATTGTTCAGTGCGTTCCCGGGCGATTAGCTCAGCGGGAGAGCACTTCGTTCACACCGAAGGGGTCACTGGTTCG
>NZ_JZWV01001685.1 GCF_000966975.1 Streptomyces katrae
CCCCGGCCTGGAGGTGCGGAGTCCCGACCCGGGGGCGAAGTGCCCGGGCCTGGGGCCCGGAGTCCCGGCCCAGGGCCCGGGTGGGGGTCCCGGCCTCGCCCGGGGCGGGGTGTCCCGGCCTGGGGTCCGGAGTCCCGCCCGGGGCCCGGGCGGGGTGTCCCGGCCTGGCCCGGGGCAGGGTGACCGGGCTCCTGGCGGTCCGGCCCGGGGCGGGGCGGCTGCGCGGAGCCTCTCCCCGCCCC
>NZ_JZWV01001686.1 GCF_000966975.1 Streptomyces katrae
ACCGCTGGGAGGTGCCCCCAGGGGCTCCGCCCCGGAGCCCCGCGCCTCAATCGCCGGCGGGGCTGGATTTTGGTGCGGCCCGGTCGTTGCCTGCTGGTGGGTATGGGCGCACCGGGCGCGGAGCGCCTGGGAGCGGGGGTCTCGGTCGGGGGGCTGGGGGTCTGGCCCCCAGTTTCGGGAAGGGGCGGGGTGGGGGAAGAGCCCCCGCAGGGCCCGACGCGCCGCCGCACAGCAGAACCATCCACACCGAGCCGAAGGGCACTCGACATGCACCGCGCACTGATCGTCGTCGACGTACAGAACGACTTCTGCGAAGGCGGCAGCCTCGCGGTCACCGGCGGCGCCGACGTCGCCGCCGCGATCACCGAACTGATCGGGAACGCCACCGCCGGCTACCGGCACGTCGTGGCGACGCGGGACCACCACATCGACCCCGGCCCGCACTTCGCCCGCCCCCCGGCGGAGCCGGACTACGAGAACTCCTGGCCCGCGCACTGCGTCGCCGGGACCGAGGGCGTCGGGTTCCACCCGAACTTCGCGCCCGCCGTCGCCTCGGGGGCGGTCGCCGCCGTCTTCGACAAAGGGGCGTACGAGGCCGCGTACAGCGGTTTCGAGGGCACCGACGAGAACGGCGCCGGCCTCGCCCAGTGGCTGCGTGAGCGGCAGGTGGCCGAGGTGGACGTCGTCGGCATCGCGACCGACCACTGTGTCCGCGCCACCGCCCTCGACGCGGCCCGCGAGGGGTTCGCCACCCGCGTCCTCCTCGACCTGACGGCCGCCGTGGCCCCCCACACCACCGAGAAGGCCCTGGAGGACCTCCGCGCGGCCGGCGTGACCCTCGTCGGCCGGGTGGGCGGCCAGAGCCCCGCTTGACCCCGCCAGGGCCCCCGCCCGGCGCCCGGCAGGACCCACGGTCGAGCCGACGCCCCCTGGCCGGGCGCAGGCCCGGCCCGGGCCCGGCGCAGGCCCGGCGCAGACCCGGCGCAGGCCAGGCGGGGTCGGGCCGACGCCCCCAGGCCGGGCGCAGACCGGGCGCGGTCCCGGCCCGAGCCCGGCGCAGACCCGGCCCGGGCCCGGCGCAGGCCC
>NZ_JZWV01001687.1 GCF_000966975.1 Streptomyces katrae
CCGGACCACTTCCCGCCGGCCTCCCCGGGCCAGCAGGAGCACCGCCGCCACCAGCACCCCGTACGCCGTCCAGTCCTGCCAGCCCGGCCGTCCCAGCCAGCCCAGCTGCCTCTCCGCCTGCCCCGTGCTCACCACCGCCAGCGGCAGCAGCCCGGCGGCGACCGCCCCGGCCGCCCACCGCCAGCCCCTCGCCCGCCAGGCGGTGAACCCGTGCGCGAACAGCGCCAGGACCGCGAACTCGTGCAGCCAGCAGCCCACCAGCAGCACCAACGCGTAGGCCACCCACCACCGGCGCAGCATCAGGTACGTCGCCCAGGCCACGGCCGCCGCGACCAGGGCGTACGAGCGGCCCTCCTGCCCGTACATCTGCACGGGCGGCAGCACGACGTACACCGCGCCCGCCCACAGCGCGGCCCGCTCCCCCGCCAGCCGGTGTGCCACGGCGGCGACCCCGCCGGCGGCGAGGGCCGTCCCCGCCACGGACGGCAGGCGCAGCACCCACAGCCCGCCACCACCGGGCCCCCCGGGCCCGCCCTCCCCCCACACCCCGGCCACGGCGAACACGGCGTGCATCACCCCGTAATACAGCCCGTGCACGGCGTCGATCTGTCCGAGCAGCCCCCACAGTTCCCCGGCCGGCCGGTGCGCGACCTGCCAGGTGGTGGATTCGTCGCGCCACATGCTGCCCGCGCCCGGGCCCCGCGGCAGCCCCCAGAGGCCGAGGAGGAGTACGGCGAGCAGCGGCGGGAACCAGCGCCAGGGGGCCATGCGGTGGATGACGTCCTCCGGGGTGCTTTCCGTAGCGGGTCGGGGCCTCCATACTCGGGGGCGGTACCGGTGACCCGCAGGAGGTCCGCGACCGCAGGAGGTCGGAGTGCGAGCGATGCGAGCGGCCGGGGCCGCGGCGGCGGTGCTGCTCGCCGCGGTGGCCCTGGCGGGGTGCGGCGACGACGGCTCCCCGGGCGCCCCCACACCGGCGGGGGCCACGGCGCCCGCCACCGCGACCGCCCCGCCGTCGCCCGCGACCAGCGCCCCCGGTCCCACCACCCCCGCCCCCGCGCGCACCACCCCTGTCC
>NZ_JZWV01001688.1 GCF_000966975.1 Streptomyces katrae
GCAGGAGGAGCGCAGCCGGGCGGGGGCTGTAGAAGGCGGCCAGGCAGGCGTAGTCGTGCGCGGCCCGCTGCGTGCCGCCGAGGGAGGCCTCGGCGAACTGGCCGTTGAACTCGGCGACGTTGCCCACGTGCACGGCCGGGCCCCCGCCCGTCCAGGCCCGCGCCCACCCTGCGAGCGGGGCGGGCGCCACCGCGAACCGGACCAGCCCCGGCGGGGAACCCGCCGCCGGGACGGCGCCCATCGCCCGGTAGAAGCCCGCCGCATGGGGGTCGGCGTCGACCAGCAGCCGCCGGAAGCCCAGGGAGGCGGCCCGCCGCACGGTGTCCA
>NZ_JZWV01001689.1 GCF_000966975.1 Streptomyces katrae
GTGTCCAGGTACAGCAGCCGCCCCACGCCCCGGCCGATGGCGGAGGGCTCCACGAACAGCAGCCCCAGCCGCGCCGTCCGGCCTCCGCGGCCCGGACCGCCGTCCGCCTCCTCCCCGCCCGCGATGTTCACCCCGCCCGCGATGTCCTCCGCGTCCTCGGAGGCCTCGACGTCCTCGAGGGAGGCGAGGCCCAGCAGCTCACCCCGGCCGTTCTCGGCCACGACGATCCGCCGGGCCGTCAGCTCCTCCTCCCGGACCCGCAGTTCCGGCGCGCACGCGGCGAGGAAGGCTGCGCCGTACCCCCAGTGCGCCTTGGAACGTCTGACCAGCGCGGTCAGCGCCGCCGCCTCACCGGGCCGCGCGGGCCTGGTCTTTGCCATCTCCTGACCTCCCCATGGTCCGGGGCTGGGCCGTGCGATAGATTCGGCCTCCCCTCGGCATGCCTTGGCACATCCTTGTCCACCCCCGCGTCAGACAGGCTTCTCAATGAGCGACATCGTCAACGGACTCGGCCGTACGACCGCCTACGGCGCCCTCGGACTGGTCCTGCTGATCCTCGGGATCGTGCTGGTGGACGTACTGACTCCCGGGAAGCTCCCCAAGCAGATCTGGGAGGAGCGCAACCGCAACGCGGCCCTGCTGCTCAGCTCCGCGCTCCTCGGCATCGGCGGGATCGTCTTCACCTCGATCTGGACCACGTACGAGGACTTCGGCAAGGGCCTGCTGTCCACGGCGGCCTTCGGCCTGCTCGGCCTGGTCCTGATGGCCGTGGCCTTCCTGGTGCTGGACCTGGTGACCCCGGGCAAGCTCGGCGCCATCGTGGTCGACCCCGAGCCCCACCCGGCCGTCTGGGTGACCGCCTGCTGCAACCTCGCCGTCGCCGCGATCGTGGCCGCCTCCATCGCCTGATCAGCCGTCGGCGACCCCGCGTTCATACGACAAGAGAGCGCCGCTCCCCACCGGGAGCGGCGCTCTCCTCGTATACGGGTGCTCCGTGACGAGACCCCCGGATCCGGTCTGTCCGGCCTACGCCAGACCCAGCGCGAACGCCCCGAATCCGGCCGCCAGCAC
>NZ_JZWV01001690.1 GCF_000966975.1 Streptomyces katrae
GCGCTCCTCTTTGCTCGGCGTCCGGCGATTGCCTCGGGCTGATACCTGCAGCCAAGGGCGGAGGGATCGCTGCTCAGCGAGGGCTGAGGAGGCAGAACTCGTTGCCCTCCGGGTCGGCCAGGACCGTCCAGTGGATGGCGGACCGGTCGAAGTCGGGGTCGGTGGCGCCCAAGGCGCGCAGCCGGGCCGCCTCTGCGGCAAGGTCGTCACCCTTGTAGGGGGCGACGTCGAGGTGGACGCGGTTCCACCCGGTCTTGGTGTCCGGGGTGCGGACGAACTCCAGGTACGGGCCGACGCCTTGGGCGGATCGCATGGTCGCCAGGTCGTCGGTGACCTGGTGCAGCTTCCAGTCGATCACCTCGCCCCAGAACCGCGCCATCTCGCGCGGGTCGGAGCAGTCGACCACCACTGCGGCGACCGGCCCGGTGTCGCGGTAGATCTCGCGGGGCTCCAGGACGCAGAACTCGTTGCCCTCCGGATCGGCCATGACCGTCCAGGGGACATCGCCCTGGCCCACGTCGGCCAGGGTCGCGCCGAGGTCCTTCAGGCGAGCGACCAACTCCGCCTGGTGGGCGGCCGAGGTGGTGGCCAGATCAAGGTGCACCCGGTTCTTGACCGTCTTGGGCTCCGGCCGGGCGATGATGTCGACACACACGGCCAGGGGGTCGGGGTAGGAGAACCCCACGGGTTCCAGATTGGTCACCCCGGGCCCCTCGCTGTCGATACCCCAACCGAGCACCTCAGCCCAGAAGCGGCCGAGCGCGGAGTCGTCGTGGGCCTTCATGTTGATCTGCACGAGTCGCGTTGCCATGCCGCAGATCCTAGAAGGTGCCCCCGCCCGCGCCGAGGGGATTTTCCCAGCTCATCGACCCCACGCCGTCGATACCACCTTCTTCCGAGCCGCGCCGCGCCAACCCACCCCGGAGGACGATCCCGTCGTCCTCCGGTGCGGGTATCACAGCGCTCTGTGGCGCCCACCGGCCCGGGAGGACGACCCACTCGTCCTCTGGTGCGGGTATCAGCCCCAGGCGGCCGCCGGACGCCGAAATGAGAGGAGCGCGTAGCGA
>NZ_JZWV01001691.1 GCF_000966975.1 Streptomyces katrae
AGGAGCCCTCCCCGCACATCGACTGGACCTCCGGCGCCGTACGCCTCCTCACCGAGCCCGTGACCTGGGCGGAGGACGGCCGCCTGCGCCGGGCCGCCGTCTCCTCCTTCGGGGTGAGCGGCACCAACGCCCACACCATCATCGAACAGGCCCCGGCGCTCCCCGAACCGGCGCAGGAGGCCCCCGCACCCGCCGCCGATCCGCTGCCGGTCGCCTGGACCCTCTCGGCCCGCGACACCACGGCCCTGCGCGAACAGGCCGAACGCCTCCTGCGGCACCTCCTCGGCCTCGGCGAGGTCAGCCCCGTCGACGTGGCCCACTCCCTGGCCACCTCCCGCGCCGTCCTGGAACACCGTGCCGCCGTCGTCGGCACCGAACTGCCCGACCTCGTCGCCGGAGTCACCGCCCTCGCCGCGGCCGAGCCCGCCGCGCAGCTCGTCGAGGGCGTGGGCGGCCGCGAGGCGGCGACCGCGTTCCTGTTCTCGGGCCAGGGCAGCCAGCGCCTGGGCATGGGGCGCGAACTGTACGCGGCCCACCCGGAGTTCGCCTCGGCCTTCGACGCGGTGTGCACCGCCCTCGACCCGCACCTCGAACGCCCCCTGAAAGACGTGGTGTTCGGGCAGGACGCGGAGCTGCTGGAGCGCACCGAGTACACCCAGCCGGCGCTGTTCGCCGTCGAAGTGGCCCTGTTCCGGCTGCTGGAGTCCTGGGGGGTACGCCCCGACTACCTCGCCGGGCACTCCGTGGGCGAGTACGCGGTCGCCCACGCGGCGGGCGTACTGACGCTGCCGGACGCGGCCAGGCTCGTGGCCCTGCGCGGCCGGCTGATGCAGGCGCTGCCGGCCGGCGGGGTGATGGTCGCCGTCCAGGCCTCCGAGACGGAGGCGGGGGAACTGCTGGCCGGACTGGAGGACCGGGCCGGTGTCGCCGCCGTCAACGGGCCGCACTCCGTGGTCGTCTCGGGCGCCGCCGACGCCGTGGCCACCGTCGTGGACCGGCTCCGCGCCCAGGGCCGCAGGACCAAGGGCCTCGCCGTCTCCCACGCCTTCCACTCACCCCTGATG
>NZ_JZWV01001692.1 GCF_000966975.1 Streptomyces katrae
GCCTTCCACTCACCCCTGATGGACCCGATGCTGGACGAGTTCCGGGCCGCCGTCGAATCCGTCCCCTTCGCACCCCCCGCGCTGCCGGTCGTCTCCACCCTCACCGGAGGCCCGGTCGGCGCCGACGAGTTCTGCTCACCGCGGTACTGGGTCCGCCACGTCCGCGAGGCGGTCCGCTTCGCCGACGCCGTCGCCTCCCTCGCCGCCGAGGGCGTCGGCACCTTCCTCGAAGTGGGCCCCGGCGGGGTCCTCACCGCCCAGGCCCAGCACCTCCTGGACGACACCCGCGTCCTCGTGCCCCTGCTGCGGACCGACCGGCACGAACACCTGGCCGTCACCACCGCCCTCGCCCGCCTCCACGTCCACGGCACGCCCGTCGACTGGGCCGCCGTGCACGCCGGCCGAGGCGCCCGCCGCATCGACCTGCCCACGTACGCCTTCCAGCGCCAGGACTACTGGCTTCGGCCCGCCGCCCCCGCCGGCCGCCGGTCCGTGATCGAGGACTGGCAGTACGAGGTCACCTGGAAGCGGCTGCCCGCCCCCGCCACGGGCCCCGCCGCCGGTCACTG
>NZ_JZWV01001693.1 GCF_000966975.1 Streptomyces katrae
CCCGGTCGCCGCCGGCCTCACCCGCGAGCTCCGCGAAGCCCTCACCGCCCGCGGGGCCACCGTCACCACCCTCACCGTGGACCCCGCCGAGGACCGCGCGGCCCTCGCCGGCCGGCTGCAGGAGGCCGCGGCCGGCGCCGCCCCCCGTACCGTCGTCTCCCTGCTGGCCCTGGACGGGCGCCCCGCCGCCGGACCGGCCGCCCCCGGCAGCGGGGACGCCGCCACCCTCACCCTGATCCAGGCCCTCGGTGACGCCGGGGTCGAGGCCCCCCTGTGGTGCGCCACCCGAGGCGCCGTCACCACCTCCCCCCAGGACCCGCCGACGG
>NZ_JZWV01001694.1 GCF_000966975.1 Streptomyces katrae
GGCGAGGCGGTCCGGCGGCACGATCCCGGGCAGGAGGTAGGTCCAGAGGTCGACGACCCGGGCGTGCAGGTCCTCGCGGCCGGTGCGGACGTGCGAGGTGACCTGGATGCCGGTGAACGAGCCGACGAGGAAGGTCGAGAGGTCGCTCACGTCGACCGAGGGCAGTACGTCGCCGCGCTCCTGGGCCGGCGTCAGACAGCTGCGACAGGTCTCGATCCAGGCGTTGTACGGGGACGGGTCCGGGTCCGTGAAGGAGCCGAACTCGATGACCAGGCGGATGCCGGCGCGGATGCGGACGTTGGTGCGCAGCCCGAACGCCATCTGGTGGGTGAGGTCGATGACGGTCTGGAGGCCGGGGTCCTCGATGGTTTCGGGGACGCCTTCGGAGACCTGGAACTGCTCGTCCACCAGGGTGCGGGCGAGGGCCTGCTTGGACGGGAAGTGGAAGTAGAGGGCGCCCTTGGTGACCCCGGCGTGCTTGACCACGTCGCTGAGGCTGGTGCCGCCGAAGCCGGCGTGGTCGAAGGCGATGGCCGCGCCGTCGAGGATCGCCTGCCGGGTGATCTCGGCCCGTTCCTGCCTGACCCTCGCCACGTGTGCTCCTGATGTCGGTTTCGTCCGGTGGTGTTGAAGATCAATCTAGTGGGAGGGGGCAAAAGAAAACCAGTCGACCAGTACTTTTAAGGCGCTTAGTAGGTACTGGTTCGGGGTGGTTCGGGATGGTTCAGGGGGTGGCTTTTCGTCAGAAGAGTGTGGGGGTGGCGGTGTTAACGCCGTTAATGGGTGCTCCTTGTTTGTGTACCGTGGACGCGATTTTGGTGGCCGGCAGAGGGAGCGAGTGGTGGCGGACGGGCCGTGGGGTGCGGCGGTGCGGTTGTTGTGGGGGCCACCGGTGACGCCTGCGCGGGGGCCGCGGCGGGGGCTGACGCTGGAGCAGATCGCGGCGGCGGGAGTGGGGATCGCCGACGCGGAGGGGCTCGGCGGGGTGTCGATGCAGGCGGTGGCCGGGGAGCTGGGGGTCACCAAGATGGCCC
>NZ_JZWV01001695.1 GCF_000966975.1 Streptomyces katrae
GGGGTGGGGGGCCAGGGGGTGGCTTTGCCTCGGGCGGCCAGGGTGGTGGCGTATTCGGCCAGGAGGGACGGGGAGGACGGGGAGGACTTCTCCGATGCCGCGAAGGCCTCGTACGAGGGGACGCTGGCCGTGACGATGCCGAGGTTCGTGGTGCCCGAGGCGGCCAGGGCGCGGAGGGAGGCTTCGACCTTGTTCAGGTGGGCCTCGTGAGTGGGGTACTCCGCCGCGAGGGTCGGGTAGCTGGTCAGGAGCTCGGCCAGTTCGCGGGCGGGCCAGTGGAGGATGGCCACCGGGAAGGGGCGTGAGAGGGCGGCGCGGCGGTCGCCGAGTTCGGCGCGCAGGCGGGCGATCTCCGCGCGGAGCTCCGCCGGGTCGTTGGAGCCCAGGGCCCAGATGCGCTTGGGGTCGTGGAGTTCGTCCAGCGGGATCGGGCCGATGTGGCGGGTGTCGGCGACCATGTCCCAGTCGTCGTGGGGGAGGCCGAGGAGCCGGCGGACGCGGTGGCGGCCCGTCAGGAGCGCGGTCGTGGCCTGGGTGAGGGGGGTGTCCTCCGAGGTGAGGAGGGTCGCCGCCTCCGTGAAGCACTCGTGTGAGGCTTCCAGCTCGTCGTGGGATTCGAGGGCTTCCGCGATGACCTCCCAGGGGGCCGGGTCCGTGGGGGCGGCGGCGCGGATGCCGGAGATCAGGGCGCGGGCCTCGGCCTCGTGACCGTACTCCCACAGGTTCGCGGCCTGGCGGGCCTTGATCAGGTGGGGGTTGGCGGGGGAGGAGGAGAGGAGGCGGTCGTAGAGGGCGCTGGCGCGGTCCCGGGCGTCGCCCAGTTCGAGGTGGGCCGCGGCCTGGAGGAGCAGGGGCTCCTGGTCCTCGGGGTAGCGGGTCGCCGTGCGGATGAGGCGCTCGGCTTCGGCGATGTGCTCTGCAGGCGTGTCGGGGCGCATGGTTCACACCGTACTGCTGCTGGTCAGTTGAGGGGGGAAGTCTTAGGGTGCCGGCCGTGCGGGATCAGGTGCGCGTGGTGGTGCAAGGG
>NZ_JZWV01001696.1 GCF_000966975.1 Streptomyces katrae
GCCGGTCACGCCCTGTTCGGGGCGACGGCCCTGCTGCCCGACGGGGCGGGCGCCCTCCTCACCGGACGCCTGTCCCTCGCCACCCACCCCTGGCTCGCGGACCACGCCGTCTCCGGTGTGACCCTGCTCCCCGGCACCGCCTTCCTGGAGATGGCCGTCCGTGCCGGTGACGAACTCGGCTGCGGCCGGGTCGACGAACTCGCCCTCGCCGCACCCCTGGTCCTCCCGGAGCAGGGCGCGGTCCAGGTCCGGGTGGTCGTCGGAGCCGAGCAGGAGGACTCGGGACGCCGGACGGTGAAGATCTACTCCCGCGCCGCGACCGCCGCCGCGACCGCCGCCGTGTCCGACGGGGAGGACGCCTGGACGCGTCACGCGACGGGCTTCCTCGTCCCCGACACCGACCGGACAGCGCCGGAGACGATGGACGGCGCTTGGCCCCCCGCCGGTGCCACCGCCGTGGACCTCCACGACTGCTACGTGCGGCTGGCCGACGCCGGCTTCGACTACGGCCCGGTGTTCCAGGGGCTGCGCGCCGTCTGGCGGCACGGGGAGGACGAGCTGTTCGCCGAGGTGGCCCTGCCCGAGGGGACCTCCGTCGACGGGTTCGCCGTCCACCCGGCCCTCCTCGACGCGGCCCTGCACGCCATGGGCGTCGGGGAGTTCCTCGGGGCGGGCCACGCGGGCCGGCTCCCGTTCGCCTGGAGCGGCGTGAGCGTGTACGGCAGCGGCGCCGAGACCCTGCGCGTCCGCCTGACCCGGGCCGGGACCGGCCCGGACGCGGTGGAGCTGCGGATCGGCGACGGCGCGGGACGGCCCGTGGCCTCCGTCGACTCGCTGCTCCTGCGCACGGTCACCCCCGAGCAGCTCGCCGGGGCCGACGCCGCCGCCCGGGGCGGTGCGGGGCCGCGGGACGCACTGTTCCGCCTGGAGTGGGAGCCGTACGAGCCGTACGGGCCGGACTCCGGGCCGCGGTCCGCCGCGCCGGTCCGGTGCGAGAGCCTCGCGGAGCTGGACNGCTGGACGGGGACGCCGTACCGGAGACCGTGGTCGTCACCCTGCCGGAGGCGGGGGAGGGGGCCGCGCCGGCCGCCGCGACGTGCCGCGCACTGGAACTGGTCCAGGAGTGGCTGCGCGAGGACCGGTTCGCCGCCTCGCGGCTGGTGCTCCTCACACGCGGCGCGGTCGACGCGCCCACCACCGCCGGGCCCGGCGGGAGCACCGCCGACCCCGCGCAGGCGGCCGTCTGGGGCCTCGTCCGCTCGGCCCAGTCGGAGAACCCCGGCCGGTTCGTGCTGGTGGACACCGACGACACCGAGGGCGCCGCGGCGCTGTCGGCCGCCGTGGCCTGCGGCGAGCCCCAGGTGGCGCTCCGCGACGGGGCCCTGTTCGTCCCGCGCCTCGTACGGGCCGGGGAACCGGCCCCGGCCGAGGACGCCCCCGCGGCCTTCACCGCCGAGGGAACGGTACTGATCACCGGCGCGTCCGGGACACTGGGCCGGATCGTCGCCCGCCACCTGGTCACCGCCTACGGGGTCCGGCACCTGCTGCTGGCCGGCCGCCGGGGCCAGGACGCGCCCGGCGCGGCCGAGTTCGAGCAGGAGCTGCGCGAACTGGGCGCCGAACCCCGGACCGTGGCCTGCGACGTCGCCGACCGCACCGCGCTCGCCGCCCTGCTGGCCACGGTTCCCGCCGAGCAGCCGCTGACCGCCGTGGTCCACGCGGCCGGAGTGACCGACGACGCCACGGTCGCCGCCCTCACCCCGGAGCGGGTGGACT
>NZ_JZWV01001697.1 GCF_000966975.1 Streptomyces katrae
GATCAACGGGGTCATGTGCTCCGTCGACCAGGGCGCGACCCCGCAGCCCAGCGGCCGGCCCACCACCCGCCCCACCGTGGCCCCGACCCCCTCGACGGCCCCCACGGCGCCGACGGCGACGGCCTCCCCGACGGTCGCGCCCACCGCCGCGCCCACCAGAGATGTGTATAAGAGACAGAGGGAGTTCCACCTCGCCTTCGTGACCGCCGGCGCGGGCTGCACCCCGCTGTGGGGCGGGGTCACGGACCTGGCGGGCGACAAGGTGGCGGGGCAGATCGGCGCGCTGCGCGCCCGGGGCGGCGACGTCCGGGTGTCCTTCGGCGGGGCCGCCGGCCGCGAGCTGGCGCTGAACTGCGCGAGCGCCGACGAGCTCGCGGCGGCCTACGGGAAGGTGGTGGACCAGTACCGGCTGACCAAGGTCGACTTCGACATCGAGGGCGGGGCCCTGTCCGACACGGCCGCCAACACCCGCCGGGCGCAGGCCATATCCCGGCTGCAGAAGTCCCACCCGGGCCTGGACGTGGCCTTCACCCTGCCCGTGATGCCCGAGGGGCTGACCCAGCCGGGCGTCGCCCTGCTCGCCGACGCCCGCCGCAGCGGCGTACGGATCGACTCCGTCAACATCATGGCGATGGACTACGGGCCGGCGTACGGCGGGGACATGGGCCGGTACGCGATCCAGGCGGCGACGGCGACCCAGGCCCAGCTGAAGTCGGTCCTCGGGCTGACCGACCAGGCGGCGTGGAAGGCCCTGGCCGTCACCCCGATGATCGGCGTCAACGACGTCGCGTCGGAGGTCTTCTCGGTCTCCGACGCGACGCAGCTCGTGGAGTTCGCCTCGGCGAAGGGCATCGGCCGGCTGGCGATGTGGTCCGCGGCCCGCGACAGGCAGTGCCCCGCGGGCGCGCTGGACCACGCGGACGCCACGTGCAGTTCGGTCCTCCAGCAGCCGCTGGCCTTCACGATGGCCTTCAGGGCCCTCCGCTAGGTCGTCTCTTTCGGATCTTGC
>NZ_JZWV01000290.1 GCF_000966975.1 Streptomyces katrae
GCCCCGGCCTGCTCCTCGCCGCGCTGCCCGCGATGGCCGCCGCGTACGTCTCGGCCCGGGCGGCCGGGCGCAAGGCCCGCCCCTGGACCCTGCTGTGGGCCGCCGGCTGCGTGGCCCTGCTCGCGGTGCCGGCCCTGCGCGACTCCGCCTGGCCGTCCACGCTCGCGGTCCTGGCCGCCGTGCTGCTCGCCGCCCTGGCCCTGCACGGCACCCGCAGGTGGCCCGGCGTCCTGCTCGCCCCCATCGGCTTCCTCGGCAGCGCCGTCGCCGGCGTCGGCTGGGCCTGGGC
>NZ_JZWV01000299.1 GCF_000966975.1 Streptomyces katrae
CTCAGAGATGTGTATAAGAGACAGGAGTGGACGATGACCGAGAACCGTGTGCTGCCCGGCCTCAGGGTGGTGCTGACCGACGTCAACGAGCGAGTGGTGCAGGCGTGGCGGGCGGCGTTCGCGGACACCCCCGGGATCGAGATCCGCAGGGGTTCGATCCTCGACGAGGACGTCGACGCCTGGGTCACCCCGACCAACTCCCGCGGCCGGATGGACGGCGGGGTCGACGCCGTCATCAAGCGGCACCTCGGAGCCGGCATCCAGCTGCGCGTGCAGCGGGCCATCCGCGACCGGTTCGCCGGGACGCTCCCGGTGGGCAGCGCGGTCTGCGTCCCGTCGGGGGCGACCGTCCCGCGGTACCTGATCTCGACGCCGACCATGGTGGAGTCCTCGCAGAACGTGAGGGACACGCTGAACGTGGCCCTGGCCTGCGCCGCCGCGTTCCAGGCCGTGCACCGGCAGAACCGGCGGGCGCCGGACAGCATCCGGTCGGTGGCGCTGGTCGGGATGGGGGCGCAGACCGGCCGGGTGCCCGCCCGCGTCTGCGCCAACCTGATGTGGACCGGCTGCACCCTCTTCCAGGACCACTGGTTCGAGGACGACGACGAGCTGCGCGCCACGATCACCGCCCAGCTCGACGGCATCGAGAAGGCGCCGGCCGCCGAGCGGGTGCGGATCGTGCCACCGAAAGGGCATTCCTTTCCTGGCTGAAGCCGCCCACGCCACCGGCCTGCCGGCCGGCCCTTCGCACCCCACCAGCTCGACGCCCGGGAGCCCTTCACCCATGAGCAACGACCACGCCGCCGCGCCCCAGCCCGACGCGGGCGACCCGCTCGGCCTGACCGGACTCTTCCAGGGCGGCGGTGAGCCCTGGCTCCCGCTGCTGAAGCCCGTCATCGAGGCACAGCCGGGCGCCGCCCAGTTCATCGGACAGGGCCGCAGCCCGGAAGTCGTCCCGGTCCGCGAGCTGACCTTCCAGGCCCTCAAGCCCCACCCGCCGCAGAAGTGGAAGGTCGTCGTCTTCGGCCAGAACCCCTATCCGCGGCCGGAGAGCGCCACCGGCATCGCCATGTTCGACAACACCTTCAACGACTGGAAGGACAGCCAGTTCGGCAGGGTCGTCAGCATCCGCTGCATCATCAAGGCGGCCGCGATGTGGAAGTACGGCATCGCGAAGAAGACGCCGATCGCCGACGTCCGCGCCCTGCTGAAGGAGCGGGACACGGTCCAGCCGCCGGAGTGGTTCCAGGCGATGCTCACTCAGGGCGTCCTCCTGCTGAACGCCGCCCTCACCGCCAGCGCCGACGGCGCCATGGGTGCCGACCGGCACACCGCGTTCTGGCGGCCCGTCGCCGAACGGATCGTCGAGGAGATCCTCAAGGCCAAGCAGGAAGCCGACGAGGAGGACCGCAGCGTCGTCTTCGCCTGGTGGGGGGCGCACGCCCGCAGCCTGAAGAAGGTCGTCCTGCGGCTGCAGGAGAAGTACCCGGACGTGGAGGTCCGGCACATCGACCACGCCAACCCGGCGGCCCAGGGCGACATCTTCTGCGAGGGCGACCACTTCGCCACGGTGAACGACGCCCTCGCCTCACTGGGCGCCGAGCAGATCGACTGGCTGCCGAGCAAGGGCTGGGACCAGGGCGCCGCCGCAGCCGCGGACGGCGGTGCGGACGGCGATGCGGACGGCGGTGCGGACGGCGGCGTCGCCGCACGCATGGGGGCCTTCATCGCCTCGACCATGGAACTGCACCAGCTGTACCTGGAGCGGCTCACCAGCGTCAAGGACGAGGGCCTCGTCCTCCCGGCCATCACCGGCGTGTTCGACGCCCCGCCGGCCGGCTTCCGCGAGGCGCTCGCACCGGTCGCCGAGGTGCTGCCCGGCCTGGGCCGCCACATCGACCGCTCCCACGAGTTCGGCAAGCGGCGCGCCGACGAGACGGCCGGCGCCGGCCGGCTGTCCGCCGACGCGATCGCCGCGCTCTACCTCTACACCTGCGAGTCCGCCTTCTACCGCGAGATCAACGTCGTCCTCCGCTCCCCGGACCGGAGCAGACTGGAGCCCTACCTCCCTTACCTGAGGCTGCTGTTCTCGGCGGTCTCGGAGCTGCCCGCCCACACCCGCCCGCTGTGGCGCGGCGTATCGCTGGACCTGCGGGCCCAGTACCCGGTCGGGGGGACGGTGACCTGGTGGGGCGTCTCCTCGTGCACCTCGGAACTGAGCGTGGCCCGTGCCTTCCTGGGCAGCCGCGGCAAACGGACCCTCTTCGAGGTCACGCCCGCCCGCGCTGTGGGGATCCGCAGCTTCTCGGCCTTCACCGGCGAGGAGGAGTACATCCTCGCGCCGGGCACCCAGCTCAGGGTGACGGACGTGAAGACCGAGCGCGGCGGCCTCTGCACCGTCAGGCTGACCGAAGCGGAGGCAGGCCCCCTCGTCTCCTGACGACACCCTTGACAGATGGTCTGGACCAAATCACCGTGGAGCGCACCACACCGCGCACGCTCCTCACTCCGGCCTGCCCGCCTCCCCGCCCGTCCGGGCGGGGAGGCGCGAAGGGAGCACCCCACATGCCCCGTCGGACCATCCGCCTCCTCGGACCGGGACTCGCGCTCGCCGCGCTCCTGCTGAGCCCCTTACCCGCCACGGCGGCCACCCCGCCGTCCGCCGTCCCCAGCGCCCCCGACACCTGCGCCGTCCGGCCGAAACCCTCCGGCAAGGTCCTCCAGGGATACTGGGAGAACTGGGACGGCGCCGCCAACGGTGTCCACCCGCCCCTGGGCTGGATCCCCCTCACCGACAGCCGCATCCGCGGCCACGGATACAACGTGGTGAACGCCGCCTTCCCGGTGATCCTCTCGGACGGCACCGTCCTGTGGGAGGACGGGATGGACAGCACCGTGAAGGTGCCGACCCCCGCCGAGATGTGCCAGGCCAAACAGGACGGCCTCACCGTGCTGATGTCCATCGGTGGAGCCGCGGCCGGCATCGATCTCGGCTCCACCGCCGTCGCCGACCGCTTCGTGGAGACGATCGTCCCCCTCCTGAAGAAGTACAACTTCGACGGGATCGACATCGACATCGAGACCGGTCTCGTCGGCTCGGGGAGCATCACCCAGCTCTCCCCGTCCCAGGCCAACCTGATCCGCATCATCGACGGGGTGCTCGCCCGGATGCCGGCCGGCTTCGGCCTCACGATGGCCCCCGAAACCGCCTACGTCACCGGCGGCAGCGTCGCGTACGGCTCGATCTGGGGCGCCTACCTGCCCATCGTCAAGAAGTACGCGGACAACGGCCGCCTGTGGTGGCTGAACATGCAGTACTACAACGGCAGCATGTACGGCTGCGGAGGGGACTCCTACGCGGCGGGAACCGTCGCGGGGTTCAAGGCGCAGACCGACTGCCTCGACCGCGGCCTCGTCGTCCAGAACACCACCGTCAGGGTCCCCTACGACAAGCAGGTCCCCGGCCTGCCGGCCCAACAGGGCGCCGGGGGAGGCTACATGGCCCCGGCCCTGGTCGCCCAGGCGTGGAACTCCTACGGCGGCCGGCTCAAGGGACTGATGACCTGGTCCCTCAACTGGGACGGCTCCCGGAACTGGACGTTCGGCGACAACGTCAGGACCCTCCAGGGCCGCTGAACCGGCCGATGGTCCCGTGCCGGGGTCGTCGGTGCGGGATCATGGGCGTGGAACGCCGGCCGGACCTGGAGGGGACCTCTTGATGGAGGTGGAGCGCACGCCGCAGACGGCGACCGTCGCGGGGCTGCTCGCGGCGGCGGTCGAGGGGCAGGGCGGGGCGCTGTGGCGGCTGCTGGGGGCCGACCGGCAGCTCGACGCCAATCTCGTACGCCATCTGCCCGGGGCCGGGGGAGCACCGTCCACCGAGGACGCCGTGGACGTCATGATGGTCGTCGTCTCGGGCACGGGCGTCCTCACCCTGGACGGCGAGCAGTCGCACCTGTCCCCGGGATTCCTCGCCCTGCTGCCGCGCGGCGCCGTCCGGGCGCTGCTGGCCGGTCCCCAGGGCCTCGTCGTGCTGACCGTCCACCGCAGGCGCCGCGGCATGAGCATCGCGCCGGCCACACCGGTCGCCGAGCCCCCGGCGTGCGCCCTGCACCTGGTCTGCGCCCGCTGCCATCGGCACGCGATAGAGGCCGACGCCCGCTACTGCTCCGGCTGCGGTACCCGGCTGGCCCGGCGGCCCAAGGGTGGATGAACTCCGGCGGCCCTTCCGCGCCGGTCCTCCGGCTGGGCTGCCCTCCGCCCGCCCGGTCAGTCCGCCGCACCGCCGAGGCCGTCGACCGGGACGCCCAGCCGGGCGGCCACCGTGGTGAGGGCCGTCCCCAGCGGCAGCGCGACCCGGGCGACGGCCTGCAGGTCGCCCCGGGTCCGGTCCCGGTTGACGATCAGCACGGGCTTCCCGGCGTCCGCCGCCTGCCGGACGAACCGGAGCCCCGACATCACCGTCAGCGAGGAGCCCAGCACCAGCAGTGCGGCCGCCTCCCGCACCAGCTCCCGGCAGTGCTCGACGCGCCGCGGCGGAACGGATTCGCCGAAGAACACCACGTCGGGCTTGAGGACGCCGCCGCAGACCGCGCAGGGCACCACACGGAAGTCCGCGACCTGCTCCTGGGTGAGGTCGGCGTCACCGTCCGGGTTGATCCCCGCGGCCACCGGCTCGAAGCCGGCATTGGCCTCCTCCAGCCGGTGCGCCAGCTCGCGGCGCGGGCTGAGGGCGCCGCAGGACAGGCAGACGACCCGCTCCAGGCTGCCGTGGAGCTCCACCACGCCCTCACTGCCGGCGGCCTGGTGCAGACCGTCGACGTTCTGGGTGATCACCCCCGACAACAGGCCGTGACGCCCGAACGCCGCCACGGCCCGGTGCCCGGCGTTGGGCCGGGCCCGGCCGAAGGTGCGCCAGCCCAGATGGCCGCGCGCCCAGTACCGCTGCCGGGCCCCGGCGCTCGCGGTGAACTCCTGGTACGTCATCGGGGTGTGCCGGCTCAGGCTCCCGCCCTCGCCGCGGTAGTCGGGGATGCCCGACTCCGTGGAGATCCCCGCTCCGCTGAGCACCAGCACACCGCCGGCGCGCAGCGCGTCGGTGACCGGCTGCAGGTCCGTGGTCCCCGGGGGCAGGTCCGCCGCGGGGGTCCAGTCCAGGGTGGGGCGCATGCGCATGTCTCCAGGGTACGGACCCGCGCCCGGAAACGGGCTCCGATCGGTTCCCGGCGTGCAGCCGGGGGAGCCGCAGTCTGATGCCCCATCAGCTCGGGACCGGGGACGCCACGCATTGCGCTTTGCACAATCCAGTCATTTCCATGACCCTCCCTTGCGGGGGGCGTGCGCGATGGTGTCGGCCGGGGGACGGATAGGGTCGACGGGGGCCCGGCACCGCCGTCGCGGCGGCCGTCGCCCGATGCCACCGGGGCGCGTGCCCCACCATCCGACATGGAGCCGAAGACGATGTACGGTCCGCTGTGCCCGAGGCCGGCCCTGACGTGAAGAACGCGAACTCCGCCCTGGAGCCCGGACGTCGGGACGTCCGCCGGATCGCCCCGCGAGGCGTGGTCGACCTGCGGGGCCGTACCGACGCCGGTATATGCCTGTCCTACCCGCGGGACGCGGTCGTCGTCGTAGCCGGCCTCCCGGGCAGCGGGAAGAGCACCCTGCTGCGCGCGTGGGCCCCCTCGGGAACCGTCCTGGATCCGCGTACCACGCGCGCCGCCTGCGAGGCGCTGATGCCGGGCTGGCTCCCCTATGCCGTGTACCGGCCCCTGGCGCGGCTGCACCACATGCGCGGGATACGCAGGGCGATGCGGGGGACCGGCCCCCTGTTCATACACGACTGCGGCAGCCGGTCCTGGTTGCGCCGGTGGCTCGCCCACAGCGCCCACCGGGCCGGGCGGCAGGCGCACATGGTCCTCCTCGACGTCGGGGCCCGGGAGGCGCTCTCGGGCCAGTACGCCCGCCGGCGCCTGGCGCCGCCCCGGGTCTTCGCCACCCACGAACGGGGCTTGGCGGCCCTCCTGTCCGGCATCGAGGAGGGCGGCCCGGCGGGAGCCGCGGGATTCGCCTCGCTGGTCCTCCTCGACCGCCGGCTGCGCGACACCTCGCCCCGCGCCAGGTTCACGGAACCGCCCGGATCCGTCGGCGGTTCCCTGAAGGACGGACACGTCCGGTCGACCGCGTCCGACGGCCGAGGACGGCCCACATGACCACGGAACCCACCCGGCCGGAACACGGGGCGCTGCACCACGTCGAGATCTGGGTGCCCGACCTGGAACGGGCCGTCGCCTCCTTCGGGTGGCTGCTGGAAGCCCTGGGCCACACGCCGTTCCAGTCCTGGGCCGACGGCCGGAGCTGGCGGCTCGGCGCGACCTACCTGGTCCTCGAACAGTCCCCCGCCCTCACCGCGGGCCGGCACGACCGTCGCCGGCCGGGACTGAACCACCTGGCGTTCCACGTCGAGGACCACCACACCGTGGAGGCGCTGGCCCGCCGGGCGGCCGGGCACGGCTGGACCCTGATGTTCCCCGACCGCCACCCGCACGCGGGCGGGGAACGGACCTACGCCGCCTACCTGGAGAACGCCGACGGCTTCGAAGTCGAACTCGTCGCCATCACCGCACCCGGTGCACGCGGCAGTGACACGGCCCCTCCGGCACCCCACAATTGACCTGAACCAGGCGGTCGGGGGAGGCGCTGATGGGTCGGGCTCTGCGTATCGGCATACCGGTGGCCGTCGTGGCCCTGCTGGCCTGCGCGCCGCTGTACGCCCCGTACTACACCACCGTCCTGGTGTGGGAGCTGCGCAAGCTCTTCGCCTGGCTGGCCCTGCCGCTGCTGGCCGCGGCGCTCGTCGCCCTGGTGTGGGCCGTGCAGTGGCTCGTGCGCAGGCGGCGCGGCAAGGGCGCCGCCGGGGCGGGCGGGGTGGCGGGGGCCCTCGGCTGCCCTCGGCTGCCTGGGTGCCGTCGCCGGCCTGGCACTCGCCGTCGCGTGGCTGATCTACGGCGCCTATCTGGAGGACCGCGCCTACATGCAGGCCACGCAGGTCGTGACCGAGCCGGTGCCCGAACTGGCGCCCCGCGCCCCCTACCTCGTCGGCAAGGCGCAGGCCGCCCCCCACCTGGGCGATGTCACCGGCGAGATCGCCGACATCACCTATCTGCCCGACTCGGACCGGTTCGCCACCCTCGTCGAGCGGAGCGGCTGGCTGTCCGGGTACGAGGTCGGACTCGTGCAGGACGTTCCGCTCGGCGGCACCAGCCGCTCGCAGCAGCGCTGTGCGTTCGACGTGGACGTGGCGGACGCACGCATCAGCGGCTGGTACGGCCACAACCTGGGCCGGAAGATCTCCGAGCAGAAGCGCTGGGTCCGCTTCGAGGCCGACGACGCCTACGTGACCTGCTCGGGCGACACCCCCGTCGTGGTGGTCCCCCTCAAGCGCCAGACCGGGATCCTGACCGTGACGGAAAGGCCGGCCGGGGTCGCCCTCTACAACGGCCGCACGGGGAAGATCACCTTCACCGACGACACGGACACCGTCCCCGGCCCGTCCTACCCGCTCAGCCTCGCCGCCCGGCAGCGGGAAGCGGTGGCCGCCGTCGGCGGCTTCACCGACTGGTGGTTCGAACGCAGCGGCTGGGACGCGTCGGAGGACGGCGCGAACGAGGGGAACGACTCCGAGTTCACCCTCCGCTACGGCGATTCGAGCGGACGCAGCGTCTACGTCACCCCGCTCACACCGCAGGGCGAGGCCAGCTCGGTGGTCGCCGTCTCGACGGTGCCGGCACGCCACCGGGGCACGCGGCTGGCACCCCTGACCGTCCACCGGCTCGACCCGACCTGGTCCTCGCCGAAGGCGATCGTCGCGCTGATCAAGGCCGAGTACCGGGACGTCTGCTGCTACAACGACGACCAGGTGTTCGAGGTGGTCCCCACCGGCGGCACCACCTGGACCGCCACGATCGGCAGCGAACAGGACATCCGCTACCGGGTGGTCGGCAGGGGCCAGGTCGGAGGCCGCGAGGCGACCTGTCTGGCGGCCGCCGACGGAACACTGATCCGGTGCGCGTACGCGGCGCCCGGCTCACCGGAGGAGCAGGAGCTGAAACGGCGGGAAGAGCAGAAACAGAAGGACAAACCCCGGGCCGCCCCACCCGACCTCGGGGACCTCACCGCCTACACCCCCGAGCAGCTGGCCGAACTCAACCGCCGGATCGGCGAGGAGATCAACCGCCGGCTCAAGGGAGGCCAGAGCTGAGGACCCCCGGCGCGGGCCGCGGGGACGGCTACAGCACGGCGATGCCCAGGGGGCGGGCGCCGGCCGGGAGGCGGCGGGTGGCGCCGCCGGCCAGGTCGACGACGGTCAGCCCGTTCCAGTAGCCGTCCCGGGTGTAGCCGCCGGTGACGTACGCCGTCCGGCCGTCGCGAGAAACCGCCACGGCCTCGTGCGGGCCGTCCAGCGGGTACACGCGCTCGGCGCCGCCCGGGGAACGCACGGTGAGCGAGGGGCCCTTGCCCTCCTCCACCGCCCCGGTGCCCACGACCAGCAGCCGGCCGTCGGGGGTGAGCGCGGTGCCGTGCTGGTGGGTGTCGGCCGTCATCGGTTCCACCGCGACCGAACCGCTGCGGGGGTCCACCACGGCCAGCCGTTCCCCCTCGAACGGCAGCAGCAGCCGGCCGTCCCCGGGGCGGACCACCGCGTAGTGCGGCTTGAGCCAGGAGCCGAGGCCCCCCTCCGTGCCGTACGGGGCCACCTCGATCCGGCGCGCCGCGAGGGTGCCGGCGTCGACCACCGTGACGTCGAAGGAGTCGTGGCCGGTCACGTACACCTCGCCGCCGTCACGGGCGACGTCCACGTCGAACGGCCGGCGGCCCACCGGCACGGTGGCGGTGACCTCGCGGGCCGCCGTGTCGATCACCTCCAGCACGCCCCGGCCGCCCGGGACGTTGACACCGACGTAGGCGCGCGAGCCGTCCGGGGAGAGGGCGATGCCCATGCCGCCGCCCCGGTACTCACCCGTGCCCGCCGGACCCGTGCGGGTGGTGTACGGAACCAGGGCCACCCGGGTGCGGGCCCGGGTGTCGACGGCCGCCACGCCCTCCGCGGTGGCCACCCAGGCGAGGCCGTCCGGGCCGACGGCCAGCCCGTACGGGGCGGTGCCGACGGTGACGGAGCCGACCGGGCCGCGCCGGGGATCGACGAAGGTCACGGTGTCGGCCCCGAAGTCGGCGACGAGCAGGGTCCCTTCGGGGGTGGGGAGGCCGCCGGGCAGCGGTGTCCCGCTCGGCGCGGGCGCGGCGGAGGCCCGGCCCTCGCCGTTCCCGTCCCCGGCCGTGGTGCAGCCGGCCAGCAGCGCGACGAGGGCCGGCCCGACGGCCAGCAGCACCCGGGCCCGCCGGCCCGGCCCGCCCCGGAGCCGGCCGCTCACGGCGTACTCCGGTGGTCGTGAGCCTCGTGGCCCTCGTGACCGGACCGCTCCTGCGCGGCCTGCAGGAGCAGGGCCAGGCCGTCGAAGCCGCGCCGTGCGGCGTGCTCGTACGCCGTCACCCCCTTGGAGTCGGCGAGCCACGGGTCGGCTCCGGCGGCGAGCAGCAGCCGGACGACCTCCTCGTGCCGGTCGCCGCCGTCGCCGA
>NZ_JZWV01000300.1 GCF_000966975.1 Streptomyces katrae
TCCAGCAAGGCGGTCCAGCCGAGCCGGTTGACGTGGTCGACGTCGATGTCCGTCTCCGCCAGCACGGCCCGTACGTAGCCGACGTGCCCGCGCTCGGCGGCCGGGATCAGGGAGACGCCGCCGAACCGGTTGCGCTGCTTCAGGTCGGGACCGGCCGGGAGCAGGGCCCGCATCATGCGGACGCTCCCCGTCACGCCGGTGACCAGCCAGGGGCTGTCCTCGCGGGAGTCGGGGGCGTCGGGGTCGGCGCCGGCGGCGATCAGGACCTCGGCGGCGGCGACGTGGTCGCCGAGCACCGCGAGCAGCAGGGGCGTGCGCAGGTCCTCGTCGCGGGTCTCCGGGGCGGCGCCGGCGGCGAGCGCGGCGCGCACCGCGTCCGTGTCCCCGGCCCTGGCGGCATCGAGCAGCAGTCGGTCGTGCGGGTTCATGCCCCCATCCTGCTCGGACCCACCGGTGCGGGCGTCCCCCCGCCGTCCCCGCCTCCCCGCACACCCGGCGGACCCGCCCGTCATCCGATCGGCCGATGCTCCGTGCCCCGGGATCCGCTACGGGTCCTCGGAGGAGCCCGTCGGACACGCCGAGGAGGCCCTCTCGCTGGACGGCTGACCGCCTCGGAGCCCCCGGCCGCCGCCCGTTACGCGGCGCCGGCCGAGGCCGCTTCCTCCGGTCGGGGTGGCCGGGCCGGGAGGTGGGGGGAGAGGACGGCGTCGAGCTCGTGCCGCAGCCGCCGGCCGAGGTCCCCCTCGCCTTCGAGCGCCCAGTGCATCCCGGTACCGGCGGCGACGGCCTGCACCGTGCGGGCCAGGGCCGCCGGGTCCGTTCCGGCGCGCAGCTCGCCCGCCGCGACCGCCTCCGCCAGGAGTTCCACGACGGCCCGCGTCTGGGCCCGGTGGACGGCGAGCGCGCGCTCGCGCAGCTGGGGGTCCGTCAGGTCCATGCACAGGAACGCCAGGTGGTTGGCGAACCGCTCCGGGGTCGCCATGCCCGCCATCGTCTCCGTCACCAGCTCCGACAGCGCGCCCAGCGCGGAGCCGTGGGCGGCACGCACCTGCGCGATCCGCGCCCCGGCGTCCTCGACGGACCGGTCGGCGAGCGCCAGCAGCAACCCGCGCTTGGAGCCGAACCGCTGGGTCAGCGTGGCCGGCACCAGACCGACCTCGCGGGCCACGGCCGCCAGGGTCAGCCCCGCCGGACCGACCCGGCCCATCACCTCGGTCGCCGCCCGCAGGATCGCCAGGTCGTCCACCCCTCGGGGCCGCGCCACCGTCATCACCTCATGTTTGTAAATGGTTGTTCATTTATTGAACCCGGCGGCCGGCGGGCCCGCAAGCCGCACCCCCGCCCACTCCCGGCGGCGTGGGGAACGGAGCCCAAGGGGTACGACCGTCTTTCCTGGGCACGTGACACCACGACGCCCGGCGAAAGGAACGTGACGGCATGCGCAGCGTAGGCGTGGAGGAGGAACTGCTGCTGGTGGACGCCAGGACGGGTGAGCCGCTCGCCCTGTCGGCCGCGGTGATGTCGGCCGCCTCCCGTGAGGACGACGGCACGCACCGCCCCGGCGAGGGGACGCTGGAGTCGGAGCTCAAGTGCGAGCAGGTGGAGTTCGCCACCCGCCCCGTCCTGCGGATGGGGGAACTGGCCGAGGAGATCGTACGCTGGCGCGCCGAGGCGGCCCGGCACGCCGCCGGCGCGGGCGGGGCCCTCGCGGCACTGGCCACGTCACCGCTGCCGGTGCGGCCGTCCACGATGCCCGGGGAGCGGTACCGCTGGGTGAGCCGGCAGTTCGGTCTGACCGCCCGGGAGCAGCTCACCTGCGGCTGCCACGTCCACGTCTCCGTCGCCTCGGACGAAGAGGGCGTGGCCGTCCTCGACCGCATCCGCCCCTGGTTGCCGGTGCTCACCGCCCTCAGCGCCAATTCGCCCTTCTGGCAGGGCCAGGACAGCGCGTACGGCAGCTACCGCAGCCGCGTGTGGAACCGCCTGCCCTCCGCCGGACCCACCGATGTCTTCGGCAGCGCGGAGCGCTACCACCAGGAGGTGCGCGGCATGCTGGCCACCGGTGTCCTGCGCGACCAGGCCATGGTCTACTTCGACGCCCGCCTCTCCGCCCGCTACCCCACGGTCGAGATCCGCGTCGCCGACGTCTGTCTGGAACCCGGCACCCCCGTCCTCCTCGCCGCCCTGGCCCGCGCCCTGGTGGAGACCGCCGCCCGCGACTGGCGGGCCGGGCTGCCCCCGGCGCGCATCGGCGTCGGCCTGCTGCGGCTGGCCGCCTGGCGGGCCGCCAAGTCGGGGCTGGACGGCCCCCTGCTGGACCCCCGCAGCATGAGCCCCGCCCCGCCCGAGGCGGTCCTCGGCCTGCTGGTGGAGCACGTACGGGAGGCGCTCGAGGACAGCGGGGACCTCGAACGGGTGCGGGAGGGCCTCGCCCGCCTCCTCGAAC
>NZ_JZWV01000301.1 GCF_000966975.1 Streptomyces katrae
TCGCCCGCCTCCTCGAACGCGGCAACGGCGCCCGCCTCCAGCGCGGGCTCCTGCGCACCACCGGGGACCTGCGCGCCGTGGTCGCCGAATGCGTCCGCCTCACCACGGCGCCCGCCGGCGCGTAGCGCGTGGGGCGCGATGGTCGGGACGGGTGAGCCCGGCCGAGGGCGGCGGCGTGTGCGGGGTCCTTCGGCGAAGCGTCGTGCGAGGGTGCTCGGGCCCCAGCCGACTCCGCCACCGGGAGCCCCCGATGCTCGAACGCACACCGCTCAAGGGCCGTACACGGGTCACCTTCGTCCTCCCGGAGGGTGCCCCGGACGGCCCCGTCAGCGTGGTGGGGGATTTCAACCACTGGAACCCGGCCGCGCACCCGCTCCGGGCCCGTGGCGACGGGACCCGCGCGGTCACCGTCGTCCTGCCCGCCCACAGCGGACACTCGTTCCGGTACCTGGCGGCGGGGGACTACTGGTTCGACGACGAGCAGGCCGACGGGCACGACGGCGCCAACAGCCGCATCCACACCTGACGGGGGCGGGTGCCGCCGCGTCCGGGACGGGACGCGGATGCGGGCCGCCGGAAGGAGGGGGACCCTTGGAGAGGGCGCCCGCGCCCGCGTCCGCGCCCGCGTCCGAAGGAGGACACGATGTCGATCGTCGACAAGCTCAAGGAAATGCTCGGCAAGAACCCGGACCAGGCCAAGCAGGCCGTGGAGCGCGGCGGCGACATGGTCGACGAGCGCACGGGCGGCAAGTACAGCGACAAGGTCGACATGGCCCAGGAGAAGGCCAACGAGTTCATCGACCGCGACCGGCCGCAGCAGCCTTGACCTGACTCCCCGTCGGCAGCCCGTCGTATGGCCGGCCGGCCCAACTCCCAAAGAAATTCTGCAAAAATACTTTTGGAAAACCTTCAGGGCTGCCTAGCCTGCCGTCATGGCAAGCGAAGAAGACAGGCGCGTCCTCGATCCCGAGCGCGACGCCGCAGCCCTGAAGGCACTCACCCACCCCCTGCGCATCAGACTCCTCGGTCTGCTCCGGCAGGACGGCCCGGCCACCGCCAGCGAACTCGCCGTCAGGACGGGCGAGTCGTCCGCCTCCACCAGCTACCACCTGCGCGTGCTGGCGAAGTACGCCTTCGTCGCCGAGGCGGAGCACCGTGACGGACGGGAGCGCCGGTGGCGGGCGGCGCACGCGGCCACCTCCTGGAGCGGCGGGGCCATGGCGGCCACCCCGGACAGCCGGGCCTACGTGGGGCTGTCGCGCCGGGTCCAGATCGAGCACCTGGAGACCTCCCTCGCCCGGCACGAGGCCGATGTCGCCGCCGGACGCCTGGGGGAGGAGTGGGCCGGGGCGGCCGGGATCAGCGACCAACTGCCCCGCCTGACGCCCGAGTCGCTCACCGAGCTCTGGGACGCGTTCCAGAGCAAGCTCGGGGAACTGACCGCCCGTGACGCGACGGACCCGCGCGCCGCGCAGGTCGTGCTCCTCACCGCGGGCCTGCCCCTCGCACCCCACACCCCCGCAGCGGACGCGGAACCCGGCGCCGACGCGGAGCCCGGCACCTCCCGGACCGGCGCGGGGAGCGGCTCGTGACCAGGTCCCCGCTGGACCCGGCCGCCGCCCGACGGCGCTACGCCACGCTCTGCGCGCTCTTCTGGCTGCCGCTGGGCCTGGCCGTCGCCCCGCTGATCCTGCTGTTCACCGAACGAGGCATGTCCCTGGCGGCCATCGCGGGCCTCTTCGCCGTGCACTCGCTCACCGCCGCGGCCCTGGAACTGCCCACCGGAGGCCTCTCCGACGTCCTGGGGCGCCGGGCCGTGCTGGCCGCCGCGGGCCTGCTGGACCTGGCCGGCCTGACCCTCGTGGCGCTGGGCACCACCGCCTGGCCGCTCGCGGTGGGGATGGCGCTGCTGGGCACCGGCCGCGCCCTGTCCAGCGGCCCGGCCGAAGCCTGGTACGTGGACACCGTCCGCGCCCACTCCGGCTCCGGCGCCGACCTGCGTACCGGCCTGGCCCGCGGCTCCTCCGCGATCTCCGCCGCCCTCGCCGCCGGGACGCTGCTGGGCGGCGCCCTCCCCTGGCTGCTCGGACTCGGCCCCGGCCCCGGGGCACGGCTGGGCGAAGCCACCTCCGGTCTGGTGCCGCCCCTTTCCCTCCCGCTGCTGCTGGGTGCGGCGGTCGAGGTGGCCTTCGTGCTGTACGTGCTGACCTCCCTGCCCGAACCGCCCCGCCCGGCCGCCACCGTGCGCCACGTCCGGCGGGGCGTCCCGGCCGCCGTCGCGGGCGGCCTGCGCCTCGGGAGCCGTGACGCGCTGGTCCGCCGGGTGCTCCTCAGCGCGGGTGCCGCCGGCGGGGCCGTGGCCGCGGTCGAACTGCTCACCCCGCGCCGGGCCGCCGCCCTCACCGGCGCGGCGGAGTCGGGGGCGGTGCTCTTCGCCGCACTCGCCTGCGCCGGATTCCTCTGCTCCGCCCTCGGCAGCCACCTCGCACCCCTGGCCGCCCGCCTCACGGGCAGCGGCGAACGCGCCGTCCTGCTCGCCCTCGGGGCCGGAGCGGGCGGCGTGTTCCTCCTCGGTGCCACCTCGGCGGCGACGGGGGCGGCCGCCACCGTCCTCGCGGCCACCGGCTACGGCCTGGTCTACCTGGGGCTCGGGGCGGCGGGCCCGAACGAGAACGACGTCCTGCACCACCGCGTCCCCGACGCGGTCCGGGCCACGGCGCTGTCCGTGCAGTCCCTCGCGACGCAACTGGCCGGAGCGCTGTCCGGTCTGCTCGCCGGAGCCCTGCCGCCCGGGCCGCTGCCCTGGCTGCCGGCGGGTGCCGCACTCCTGGCCGGAGCCCTCCTGTGGGCCCGCCGCGGGCAACGGCCCGGGCCCGCCGCCCGGGTGGCACCCTCCGGGGAGCCGGGCGAGGCGCCGGGCGAAGAGCCGAAGACACCCGGGGACCGGGTCGCGGCGCGGCGATGAGTTCGGGGGCGGCCGCCGGTCTATCCCTTGACGGAGACGACCGACGCACCAGGAGGAAGCCATGGGCCTCATCCACATCGAGATGTTCGCCACCCTCGACCTGGTCGGGCAGGCGCCCGGCGGCCCCGACGAGGACCCGGTGGGGTTCCCGTTCGGCGGCTGGCAGGCGCCCCTGATCGACGAGGCCGTGGGGGCGCAGGTGGCGGCCGCGTACGAGGGGACGGACGCCCTCCTGCTCGGCCGGCGGACCTACGACATCTTCGCCGCCTACTGGCCGCACCAGAAGGGCGGCCAGGACGGCGACATCGCCACGCTCTTCAACGCCGTCCCGAAGTACGTGGCCTCCCGCGGCAGGCCCGACCTCTCCTGGGCCGGATCCACCCTGCTCGGCCCGGACCTCGCGGACGCGGTGCGCGAGGTCCGTGACCGCCACGAGAACGTGAAGGTGGTGGGGAGCCTGAACCTCCTGCAGACCCTCCTGCGCGAGAGGCTCTTCGACCGGCTGGACCTCTGGCTGCACCCGATCGTGCTCGGTGTCGGGAAGAAGGTGTTCGACGGCGGCGAGGTACCCGCGAACCTCACGCTCCTGCAGCCCCCGGCGGCGAGTTCGAAGGGAACGGTGTACCTGCGGTACGGCTGTCTCTTATACAC
>NZ_JZWV01000302.1 GCF_000966975.1 Streptomyces katrae
GAGCGCACCCGACCGCGGAACCGGGAACGGGCAGCGCTGACGGACGCGGCCGGACCGCGCGGAGGTGGCCGGATTGAGCCGATGGTGATCGAGTGCTATAGCGTGCCCACGTCAAAACGACGTAAAGTCCGATCACCGAGGGATCCCCGTATGACCTATCCGCCGCAGCAGGGCCCCGGCCCCTACGGCCAGCCCGGCCCGTACGCACAGCAGCCGCAGGGGTACCCGCCCCAGCCCGGCCCCGGGTACCCGCCGCCGCAGGCCCAGCCGCCTTACGGCGGGGCGCCGCAGCAGCAGATGTACCCGAACCAGCAGATGCCGATGCAGCCGATGCCCCCGCAGCAGTGGTCCGCACCGCCGGCCCCGCCCGCCCGCAGGGGCGGCATCGGCGCCATGAAGATCCTCAAGGGCATCGGCATCGTGGTCGTCCTCATCGTGGCCGCGGTGGGCTACTTCCTGAGCCAGGACGACGCCGACCACGCCGAGGCCGGAGACTGCCTGAAGAACAACGGGACCACGGCCGCGACCCTGGACCTCCAGGTCGTGGACTGCGGGAGCACCGGCGCCACGTACAAGGTGGTCGAGGTGATATCCGGCACGCTGGACACCAACCGCTGCCAGGGCAAGTCGGACCTGGGCTACTACGAGCAGACCAGGGGCGGCCGGCGCAGCTCGGGCAAGCAGTTCGTGCTCTGCCTGAACCAGATCAAGAAGTAACCCGGCCGCCGGATCCGGCAGGACGGGAACGTGGCCCCCGCCGCCCACCCCGCGGCGGGGGCACCCGGCCCGCGCCGCCGGGCCGTCCCCCGGTCAGGGCGCCGGCTCCGCGCTCTGCCAGGCGGCCATCTGCTCCCGGAACTTCGGACACCTGACGATGTCCTCCTCGCCGCACCTGAGGGCGTGCGTCAACAGCTGGTGCGCGTGGTCGAGGTCGACCATGCGCTGCTCGATCTCGACGATCTTGGCGCGGATCATCGCCTCCCTGCGCGACTGTTCCCGCTGGAACTCCCCGATCTCCACCAGGGTCAGCCCGGCCTGCTGGCACTTGCGCAGCACCGTGATCCGTTCGGCGGCCTCCGGGGGATAGCGCCGCTGACCGCCCTGACGCTCGGGCTCGGGCAGCAGGCCGTGCCGCTCCCAGTACCGGATGGCCGAAGCGGGCACTCCCGTGATCTCGGAGAGCCGGCCGATCGTCATGCGCACGTTCCGCGCCTCCTGCTCCTCGCCTCCGCCGCCGGTCAGACGGCTTGACTTGAACCCTAGTTCAAGTTGAAGAGTGGTCCGCACGAGGACGGCGGCGGACGAGCCGCCGTCCGCAGCGCAGGGAGATGCCGTCATGAGTGACACGTACGACGACGCGGGCGACGGGGAAAGGGGCCGCCGGCTGGTCGCGGCCGCGGAGCAGCTCTTCACGGCCGGGGTGATGTCCCACTCCGGACACGCCAACCTGAGCGCCCGGCTCGACGGTGAGCGCCTCCTGCTGACGCCGGGACACGTCCGGGGCCTGCGCGCGGAGCAGCTCGCGACCGTCGGCTTCGACGGGCAGGTCCTGGAAGGCGAACTGCGGTCCGTCAGCGCCGAGATCATCGCCATGCACACCGCCGTCTACCGGGCCCGGCCCCACGTGGGCACGGTCATCCACACCCACTCGCCCTCCGCGACCGCCTTCGCCCTGGCCCACCGGCCGCTGCCCTGCCGCACCGAGCCGATGCTCCGCTTCGGACAGGCCGAGGAGGTTCCCGTGGTCCCCTGGGGGCCCCGCGGGTCGGACGTCTCGGTGCGCGGCATCGCCGAGGTGCTGGACCGGTGCCCGACGACCGCCGCGGTCCTGCTGGCCAACCACGGCCTCCTGGTGTTCGGCCCGGATCCGGAGGCCACCGCCCATCTGGTGGTGGCGATCGAGGAGAGCGCCGAAGCGGAGATCGCCGCCGCCGCGATCGGCGGGGCCGTGGACTTCCCGCCCGGCGCCCAGGAGGCCGTGCGCGCCGCGATCGCCCGGGTCGCGCGATGACGGGCGAAGCCGGCTTCGCCGCCCGCGCGGAAGCCGTGCGCGACCGGTACCGCTCCACCCTCGGGGCCGTGCCCGGGGGCGTACAGGAGAGGCTGCGACTGGCCGGGGAGTCCGGCCGGCTGTCGACCGAAGAGGCGCTCGCGGAGCTGCGGCACATCGTGCTGACGGACAGTCCGCTGGGCGCGCGGGTGCAACAGCTCGTGCACTTCGGTCAGTTGCTCGCCCTCGGCCGGCCGGAACCGGCCCGGATCCACGCCCGGGGCGCACTCCACGCCGGGGCCGGCATCGCCGATCTGGTCGGCGTCGCCGAAACGGCGCTGATCACCGCGGGCGTTCCGGCGTACGCGCTCGGTACCGAGATCATCGCCGAACTCCTGCCCCCTCCGGACGGCGGCGGACGGCGGCAGCCGGAGCGTACGGACGGCGGCCGCCCGGCCCCCCGGGGCTGAGCGCACCGATCCGGTCAGCCTGGGCGGCCGCTCCGCAGGGCCCGCCGCGGCCGCCACCAGGGCGCCCTCGCTCTCCGATATCCGGACCGGGTGTCCGTAACCCGATCGCCCGCGTGCGGCCGCCCTTCGGATCTGGAAGGCTCGCTCCTGCTCCAGCGCTACATACAAGCTGAAGTGCCGCCCAAGTCCTTTGATTCAAAAGGAGACTGATCATGCGTCACCGCTTGGCCGCCGTTTCCGCCGCCGCACTCCTCTGCCTCGGCGGTACCGCGGGCGTGGCGCGGGCCGAGCCCGCGAGCCCGTCCGCCCCCACCGCCCTGGTCCTCACCATCGCCCGGGGGAGCGGCGCGGCCGGGGGCACCGTCCTGCGGGCGGCCGTCCTCAGCTGCGCCTACACCGCGGCGGGCACGCACCCCGCTCCCCGGGCGGCGTGCGACGCCGTGAACGCCACCGGCGGCGACTTCGGCCGCCTGCTGACCGCCCCGTCCCCGGACCGCGCCTGCCCGAAGCACGCCGACCCCGTCACCCTCGCGGCGGACGGCGTCTGGCAGGGCACCCGCCTCGCCTGGAAGCACACCTTCCGCAACGCCTGCACGATGTCCGCGGCCCTGCGGGACGATCCGGTCTTCGCGTTCTGACCCCCGGGCTCCAGGGCTGCTCCGGGCGCTCGCGCAGGGCCTCGGCCACCGGATCGTGGACGAGGTGCTCGCCGGGCGCCCGGTTCTCCTCGAGCCGCGGGAGGCCGTCGGGCCCCTTGCGGGTCCCCGTGCCGGGAGGGTCAGTCGAGGCAGAACTCATTGCCCTCCACGTCCTGCATCGTGAGGCACGACTCGTTGAAGCCGTCGGCGCGC
>NZ_JZWV01000303.1 GCF_000966975.1 Streptomyces katrae
GCCGTCGGCGCGCAGCAGTTGCACGCGGACCGCGCCCAGGGCGACCAGGCGGGCGCATTCGGCCTCCAGTGCGGCCACGCGCTCCTCCCCGACGAGGCCCGTGCCGACGCGTACGTCGAGGTGGACCCGGTTCTTGACCGCCTTGCCCTCGGGGACGCGCTGGAAGAACAGCCGCGGGCCCACGCCCGAGGGGTCGACACAGGCGAAGGCCGAACCCTGCCGCTCGGGGGGCAGGGAGCGGTCGAACTCCGTCCACGAGGCGAAGCCCTTCGGCGGTGGCGGGACGACGTAGCCCAGCACCTCGCACCAGAAGCGGGCGACGCGTTCGGGGTCGGCGCAGTCGAAGGTCACCTGGAACTGTTTGGTCGAAGTCACCGGGCCACCGTAGCAGCGGGGTGCGATCACTCAACTGGTTTGATCCGCACGCCCTTTGGGGTGGGGCTGCCGCGGGCTCAGGTGCTGTCCAGGCCGTCGACCAGGCGGTCCAGGAAGCGGGCGAAGGTGTCGTCGGGGGTGGGCGGGCTTCCGGCGGAGGCGAGGGCCTCGGCGAGTTCCGGGTGCCGGCCGTCGGCCGCGACGGCGGCCAGGTAGCGGGCCTCGGCCTCGGCCCGGCCGGGAGGCAGCGCGGCCCGCGCCTGTGCGATCTCGTAGCCGACGTGCCCGGCCACGAAGCCCGTGAGCTGGGCGAACACCTCCAGCCTCGCGGCACCGTCCAG
>NZ_JZWV01000304.1 GCF_000966975.1 Streptomyces katrae
AGGCCAGCGTGTTGGGGCCCGGCGAGCGCCGGGTGGACAGGGCCGCGGGCAGCCAGGGATGGCGCAGCATGTGGGCGCGCTGCAGGCGGGCGACGGCCTTCAGGCCCGCGCGCCAGTCCCCGGTCGGCGGAGCCGGGACCGCCAGCTCGGCACTGACGTGGTCGACCATCAGCTCCAGCAGCGTCTCCTTGTCGGGGGCGTAGCTGTAGAGCGACATGACGCCGGCGCCGACCTCGGCCGCCACGCGCCGCATGGTGACGGCCTCCAGCCCCTCGGCGTCCGCCACCGCGACGGCCGCGACGGTGATCGCCTCCCGGGTGAAGGAGGGCCGGCGGCCCCTGCGCGGCTCGGCGGGACGCAGCCAGAGCCGTTCGGGGTCGACGCCGCCGGCGCCGGACCTTCCCTCGCCGGACTTTCCCTCGCCGGGCATGGTCTCGCCGGGCATCGTCTCGCACTCCCTGTCGGTGGCCTTCGGGGCGGGTGTCGCCAGGTCATCCAAGCATGATCTATTCTCGTACATCGTACGGGAATAGATGGAGGAGAGAGATGCCTGCACGCACGCCCCGCGCCGGGTCCGGCGCCGAAGCCGCAGCCGGCCCCGCCTGGATCCCGCCGGCCGGAAAGCCGCCGCTGTCCTCCCGGATGATGAGGGCGACATGGCGCGGGCTGCCGGCCCCACGCCACCCGGCCGGGTGGGAACCGGGACTGGTGGTGCCCGCCGCCGACGGCAGCCCCCTGCTCACCGACCACTGGTTCCCCCGGGCGGAAGGCGACTTCCCCACCCTCCTGGTCCGCTCGCCCTACGGCCGGGGCATCCCCTGGTCCCCCATGTACGGCCTGCTCCTCGCCGAGCAGGGCTTCCACGTGGTCGTGCAGAGCTGCCGCGGCACCGGAGGCTCGGGCGGCGAGTTCCACCTGTGGCGCAACGAGGCGGCCGACGGCCAGGCCACCGTCGCCTGGCTGCGCGAACAGCCCTGGTTCGACGGAAGACTGGGGACCGTGGGCCCCAGCTACCTCGGCTACGTGCAATGGGCCCTCGCCCTCGACCCGCCGCCGGAACTGAAGGCGATGGTCGTACAGGTGGGCCTGCACGACCCCCGGGCCCTCTTCCACACGGACGGCGCGCTGCAACTGGAGAACGCCCTCGTCGTCGCCCTGGGCATGACCTACCAGCACCAGGGCGCCCTGCCCTTCATGAAGGCCACCCTGCGCCTGCAACGCCGTTTGCGCGAGGCGACCGGGGCACAGCCCCTGCGCGGAGGGCACGTCCGCGCCCTCGGGGGTGAAATCCCCTGGCTGGACCAGGCGATGGCGCACCCGGACGCCGACGACCCCTACTGGCGGGGTGCCTCGCTCGCCGAGGCGGCGGACCGGCTCCGGGTGCCCACCGCCCTGATCGGCGGCTGGCACGACGCACTCGCCGGACAGACCCTCGACCAGTACGCCCGGCTGCGGCGCGCCGGCTGCGACACCACCCTGCTCGTCGGCCCGTGGACGCACACCTCCGCCTTCCAGCGGGGCTGGCCCGAAGTGTTCGGCGAAAGCCTGGCCTGGCTGCGCGCCCACCTCTGCGGGGACCCGTCCGGTCTGCGGCCCACGCCCGTGCGCGTCCACCTCGGCGGCGAAGACCCCTGGCGGGACCTGGCGGCCTGGCCGCCGCCGGGGACCGACACCACCTGGTACGCCGCCCCGGGCGGACACCTCATCGGGCAGGCCCCACGGACGGCGCGCCGCTGGCCGCCTTCCGCTACGACCCGGCCGACCCCACCCCCTCCCTCGGCGGCCCGCTGCTCTCCCGCACCGCCGGACCGCGTGACAACGCCGCCCTGGAGTCCCGTGACGACGTCCTGACCTTCACCGGCCCGCCCCTGGCCGAGCCGCTGGACCTCATGGGGCCGGTCTCCGCACGGCTGACGGTCTCCACCGACACCGGGCACGCCGACGTCTTCACCCGCCTGTGCGACGTGGACCCCCAGGGGCGTTCCGTCAACGTCTGCGACGGCCTGGGCCGGGTCCGCGCGGAGTCGGGGGAGGAAGCGCGGATATCCGTCCCGATGGGCGCCACCGCCCACCGCTTCGCCGCCGGCCACCGCATGCGCTGGCAGATCAGCGCGGGAGCCCACCCCCGCTACGCCCGCAACCCCGGCACCGGGGAACTCCCGCTGGACGCGGTGGCCTTCACCCCGGTGCGCGTCACCCTGCACACGGATTCGGCCCTGACCGCGCGGCGGCCGGAGTCCCCCGAGGGGTGAGCCCGTCGGTACCATGCGTGCCATCGGTCGGACAGGGCAGGGCGGGACGGGGCGGCGATGAGCGGGTACCACGACGGCGGTTTCGGGGCTCCGGGAGGCGGTCCGCCGCCGGCCGGACGGCCTCCCCAGGGCACCCCGCCGCCGCAGGGGTACCCGTACCCGCCGTATCCGCCGCAGGCGAACCCCTACGCGCAGCCGGTCCCGCCGCAGGCCGGGCCCCACTCCCCGTACCCCGCGCACCTGCCGCCGCCCCCGGCCGCGCCGCCGCACGTCGAACCCTCGCGCGGCCGCAAGATCCTGCGCGGGATCCTCAACCCCTTCCACGCCGCGCAGCGGACCTTCCGCCCCTCACGGGCCGGGATCGTGCACGACCCCCGGGTCCGCGTGCTCCAGCTGTGGCGGACCGTGCTGGGCCTGGTCGCCTGGGTGGGGCTGACGCTCACCTACAAGGGCGTCGTGAGTGCCGCCGACGTCAAGGCCGCCGCGGACGATCGCTTCGGCCAGAGCTGGTCCAGCGTCCTGGTCCTCGTCTGCACCTTCCCCGTGGTCGTCGGCGCGTTCGTGGCCGCCGCCCGCGGCCCCCTGCGCGGCCTCTACCTGCGCCGGGCCCTGCGTCCGCTCGGCTCGGTCCTGGCCGTCATGGCGTCGATGGCCACCTTCCCCCTGGCGATGGCGCCGGAGTCGGCGGGACTGCGCGAAGCCGTCGGGCTGCCCGGGAAGATCGTCATCGGCGTGCTCTGCTTCTGGTCGCTCGGTTTCGCGCTGTACGGCATCGGCCTCTCCCTCGTCCATGTCTTCCGCACCGCCGACATCCACGAGGTGCTGCCACCGCTCCTCGCCGGAGTCCTGGTGTGGGAGATGGCGCTGCTGGACGTGGTCACGGGCGCCTATCCCCAGGTCCCGGCGGCCGTCCGGACGGTCTTCATCCTCGGCGCCCCCGTCACCGTCACGGCACTGTCCTGGTGGGAGCTGCGCCGCCTGGGCCGCCGGCACGGGCTGACGGTCCGAGGGGCCCTCGGCCGCTGACGGCCCCCGGGGCTCTCGTACCCCGGCGGCGCGGTGGGCCGGGCGGCCGGCCAGGACCGTGAGGCCGGGAGCAGCGGGCCGGCCGGTCCGTCAGCGGGGGAGTGCCGGGCCGAGCAGGCCCTCGGGCAGGTACTCCGTCAGGGCGCGGGCGACGGCCTCCGGGTCCGCGGCCCAGTCGGCCGGGAGGTGCGCGGGCCGGCGCGGCACCGGTACCCCGAGGTCGTCCCCGAGCCGGCGGGCCACGTCCTGGCGCAGCTTGGGCAGCAGCGCGTACAGCCTGTCGCCGGGGCAGGCGGTGCTGTTGAAGTCCCGGTGCCCGTAGATCTCCGAGGCGGGGACCCCGTACTGGCGGCAGACGTGGGCGCACAGGTCGGCGAGGGCGGCGAACTGCGCCGTGGGAGGCTCCTCGGACGTGTAGGTGCCCTCGGTCTCGATCCCGATGGCCACGCTGTTCTGGCCCACGCAGTGGGCGGCCCGCACCAGTTCGTCGCCGGCGCCGAGCGTGGACAGGCTGTTGTGCCGGCCCTCCAGGACGAAGGCGCCCCGGCTGACGGTGAAGTGCTGGCCGGTGTCGATCCAGCCCTGCATGTCCATGTGGTAGGTCTGGACGGCCCGGGCCAGGGCGTGGGCCCGTTCCCGCGAGTAGTCGGTGACGTTCGCCGTGGCCGTGTGGTGGACGATGATCCGCTCGGGGCGGGCGGCGAGGACCACGACGTCCTCGGAGGGCTCCCGGGCTCCCCAGCCGGCGCAGGGGGTGATCTCGGGCACCGTGAAGCCCCCGCGGCCCCCGGGCGCCCCGCCGCCGGTGGCGGCGCGGGCCGTGGCGGGCAGGAGGCCGGCGGATCCGAGCGTCAGCGCGGCGAGGACCACGCTGCGGCGGGAGAACCGGTGGGAGGGGGTGGACGTCATGGGGCCGCCTGTTCCGGTGGGGGACGGGCACCCATGGAAAGGGACCGGACCGCGCGGGGCACGCAGGCGCTCCGACGGCCCGCCCGGATGGTCCCCTTCGGGGGACGGCCCGCCGTACGCTGACGGCCCGCCCGGTACTCCCGCAGCGGGCCGTCGGCGCTGAGGGCCGGTCAGTTGTTCTGCGAGGCGTCCGCGTCCGCCTGGGCGGCGGCGTTCTCGGCGGCGTCCAGCTTCGCCTGCATGTCCGCGGCCTGGCCGTCGGCCCCCGCCGACTGCTCCGCCTTCGGGTGGGCGTTCCCGCCTCCGCCGCAGCCGGTCAGCAGCAGGACGGCCCCGGCCGCGAGGGCGGCGAGTGCGGCGCCGCGGCGGGCGGACCTCACTTGGACCCCTGCGCGGTGCACCAGGTGGAGACGGCCTTCAGGTCCTCCTGGCGCTTCTGCAGGGTCGTCACCAGGCTCTTGCGGAACGTCAGACGGTCGTTCAGGTAGGTCTGGATCTCGGTGTGGCCCGCGTTCTTGGCCTCGGTGACGCGCTGCTCCAGCCGGGCGATCGAGCCGGGGACGGTGGCGTCGCCGTTCAGCCGGTTCAGGGCCGTGCCGATCCGGGACTCGGTCTTCGGCAGGCGCTTGCAGATGGCCTTGGCGCCATCGCCCTTCGGCGCCTGCTTCGCGGCCTTCGCCGGCGCGGACGGGCTCGGCGAAGCACTGTCGGCCTGCGCGGGGCCTGCGGACAGCAGTGCACCGGCCAGGGCGACGGCGCCGATCGCGGCGGCGGTCCTACGGTTCGCGAGCATGGTGGTGTTCCCTTCGGTGCGACGGGCCGGAGCGTGGGTGCACCGGCCGGACAGGACGCTAGGGAGCCTTTTTGTGGATTCCTTGTGACCGCAGGCACCGGGTGCACCGCACCCCTCCCGGCCCCTCCCGGCCGGTGCGGGCCGGTCAGCCGCCCCGGGAGATCCAGTCGCGCCGGGCGGGCAGCCGCAGCGTCGGCTCCTCGTCCGAGACCAGCGGGAGCCGCACCTCGAAGCGGGCCCCCGGCCCGCCGGGCACTTCGCCCAGGGTGACCGTGCCCCGGTGCAGCGCGGCCTGCTGGGCCACCAGCGTCAGCCCCAGGCCGGAGCCCGGGCTGCCGGGCCGGTGGTGGAACCGGCCGAAGACGGCCTCGCGTTCGCCGGCCGGCACCCCCGGCCCCTCGTCGGCCACCGTCAGCACGGCGGAGCCGCCCCGCGCGCGCAGCCGGACCCTCACCCGGGGCGGCTCCCCCGGCTGGTGGCCGTGGACCACCGCGTTGCGCAGCAGGTTGTCGAGCATGATCTTCAGGCCGGAGTCCCAGCCGAACACCCGCAGCTCCGCCGGCAGCTCCACGTCCAGCTCCAGACCCGTCCCCCCGTGCCGGCGGGCCCCCTCNGGGCCGCCTCGCCGGCGGCCGCGTCCACCAGCTCGCACAGGTCGGTCGGGGCGAAGGACGAGACCTCCACCAGGTCGCCGAGCGCCAGCATCCGCAGGGCGGCGAGCAGTTCGAGCAGCCGGGCGTGGTCGCTGCGCAGGTCCCGCACCACCTCGGCCCGTTCACCGGGGGAGAGGTCGGGGTGGGCGGCCAGCACGTCGAGGTCCGTCTGCATGCTCATCAGCGGTGTGCGCAGCTCGTGGGAGGCGGCGGACGAGAAGGAGCGGGCGGTCTCCAGCGCCTGCGCGGTCCGCGCCGCCTGCTCGTCGTAGCGGGTCAGGAGCTGGCCGATGGCCGCGGACAGCTCGTCGACCTCGGCGATCTTCACGGGCGTCCCGGCGAAGGCCGCCGCCCCCGCGGCCGGGTCCAGCGCGGCGGCCCGCCGGCTCAGGTTCCGGACGGAGGCGGTCGCCCGCCCCGCCAGTCCGTACGCGAGGAGCCCGGACACGGGGGCGGCCAGCAGGGCCACGAGCAGCACCCGCCGCCGGACGGCGGCGACCTGCGGATCCGTGCTGGAAGCGGGTGAGTAGATCCACAGGTTCCCCGGCGCGGCGCCGGTCACCGGCAGGCTGAGGACCCGCCAGGCGTGCCCCTTGGCGCGGACCGTGACGGGGCCGTCCGGGGTCCGGTCCGGCAGCCGCACCGCCGCGTCGGGCTGCGGGCCGCCCTCCAGAACGGTCGTGCCGTCCGCACCGCGCACCCGGATCCCCGTGTCGAGGGCGTCGCCGAGCACCTTGCGGTGCTGGTTCTGCTCCGCCTTCGGCCGGCCGCTCCGCTCGGCGGCCAGCAGGGCCCGGGCGTCGGGCAGCACGGCAGCGGCCCGGTCCCGCAGGCGCGCGTCCTGCTGCTGGCGCAGGTCGCGGCTGACGAGCCCGAGCACCAGCAGACCCGCGGCCAGCACCAGCAGCGGCATGACCACCGTGACCGAGAGCGCGATCCGGGTGGCGAGCTTCACGACCCGCTCCCCGCGCCCGGCGCCCGCAGCACGAAGCCGACGCCGCGCACGGTGTGGATCAGCCGGGGCCGCCCGCCCTCCTCCAGCTTGCGGCGCAGGTAGCTGACGAAGGTGTCGACCGCGTCGGTGCGCACCTCGAAGTCGTAGCCCCACACCCGGTCCAGCAGCTGGTCCCGGGTCAGCACGATGCCCGCGTTGCGCACCAGGGCGGCCAGCAGCTCGAACTCCCGGCGGGTCAGGTGCACCTCCGCCCCGCCGTGGTGCACCTGCCGGGTCGCCTGGTCCAGCTCCAGCGGTCCGGCGCGCAGGACGTCGCGCCCGCCGCGCGCCGGGCTGCGCCGCAGCAGGGCGTGCAGGCGCAGCACCAGCTCCTCCAGCGCGAAGGGCTTGACCAGGTAGTCGTCGGCGCCGGCCTGCAGCCCGGCCACCCGGTCGGCCAGTTCGTCCAGCGCCGACAGCATCAGCACGGGGGTCTCGTCCCCGCGGGCCCGCAGGCTCCGGCACACCTCGGTGCCCGTCAGCCCCGGCATGGACACATCCAGGACGAGCACGTCGGGCGACCTGGAGCCGGCCTGCGCGAGCGCGCCCGGTCCGTCCTCGGCGAGGGTGAATCCGCTCAGCCGCAGCCCGCGCTCCAGCGACCGCCGGATGGCGGCGTCGTCGTCCGCCACGAGCACCACTGCCGTGTTCATGCCGCCTCCCGCACCCCGCCCCGCTCCGGACCGGCCACGACCCTCTCACAGGAGCCGGCGCCGCCCGGACGCGGGTATGCGGCACAGTGGGTCCATGGTTCACGTACTGGGCAGCAGGATCCTGCTGAGCCCCACGGATCCCGAGCGTTCCCGCGCCTTCTACGGCGCCACCCTGGGCCTCGCCGTCCACCGCGAGTTCGGGACCGGCCCCGAGCGCGGCACGGTCTACTTCCTCGGCGGCGGGTTCCTCGAACTGTCGGGCCGCGCCGACGCGCCGCCGGCGCCCGGACTGCGGCTGTGGCTCCAGGTGGAGGATGTGGAAGCGGCCCACCGCGAGCTCCTGGAGCGGGGTGCCGAGGTGCTGCGGCCGCCGCGGCAGGAGCCCTGGGGGCTGATCGAGATGTGGATCGCGGACCCCGACGGCGTACGCATCGCCGTGGTGGAGGTACCGGCGGACCACCCCCTGCGCTTCCGTCCCTGACCGCCCCGCGGGTCAGTCCCCGTCCGCGAGGCGCCGCTCCAGCGGCGTGCGGAAGCCGGGGCGGACGCGCAGGTCGCCGAAGAAGGCGGCCAGCCGCTCCGCCTCGGCTCTCGCGGCCGGTGCGGGCGCCCGGCAGGAGCCGGGTGACGATCTCGCCGTCCGGGCGCTGGGCCCAGCCGCCGACGATCCGGCCCTCCCACCACACGGTGGGGCCGACGTTGCCGTACCGGTCGAACAGCTCGGGGACGTGGGCCGGGTCGAGGTACCAGTCGCGGTGCCGCCAGCCCATCGGCGTCGGGTCGAGCGCCGGCAGCAGGGCCGCGCCGGGCCGGGGGGCCGCCGGGGCCTCGACGTGCTCGGGCAGGGCGTGGCCCGGGCCGCAGGCCAGCTCCACCTCGACGGCGTGCGTCAGGGCGAGGGCCTTGCGGGTGTCGGTCAGGGTCCAGCCGGTCCACCACCGCAGGTCCTCGGTGGTGACGGGCCCGAAGGCGCCGAGATAGGCGGTGGCCAGTTCGGCCCGGGCCTGCTCGGCGGGGAGCTCGGCATGCGGTTCGGCGAGCGTCCAGCGGAACTGGGAGGAGGCCCAGCTGCCCAGCGGACGGCCGCGCCGGATCCGGCCCTCGGCGGCCAGCACCGACAGGACGCGGCTGGTCAGGCGCGGTCGGGACTCGTACGGCTTCCCCGGCGCCATGACGAGCTGCTCGCGCAGCCGGGGCTCGGCCGCGGAGAGCTGGGCGGCGGAGGCCTCGCCCCGCCCCGCGAGCAGGGCGAGGACGGCCTCCTCGGTGTCCGCGAGCCAGCGCGCGTCGTGGCCGAGCTGCTCGCCCAGCACCTTGAGGAGGTTGCGGCGTTCCCGGGCCGCGACGGTACGGGCGGTGGAGGCGTCGACCACGGCGGCCAGGGCGCGCGGCACGACGAACATGGTGCGGCGCATGCACAGCATCCGCACCAGGGTGTGGTCGGTGTAGAGGGCCCGCTCCACCTCGGCCACCGACGGGGTGACCAGGCGGGCGGCCAGGCTGAGGTGGACGCTGGCCGCGTCCGTGGCGTGCAGGGCGACCAGCGCGTCGACGACCTGCTCGGGCGTCTCGGCCCTGGTGCCCGGGGTGAGCCGGTGGCGGGCGGTGAGCAGCCGGCGGCGGTGCTCGTCGGTGATCTTCGGCCGGGTCGGATTCATGTCAGGTGCCGGGTGGCGGGCTCGCGGCCGCCATGGGCCGTCCCTTCGGATCGGAGCGGACAGGACAGGGTGGGGGACACACGCTAGACCCATTTGCGGACATCTCCCGTCCTCAATGGGTCACGAACCGCTCCGGATCCGTTCAAGGCGCTATGCCTGTATTGCGTGGATATCCTGACAGGGTGATCGAGTCCGGACGGCCGCGGCTCCCCCGGCGTTACGGTCGGGGGAGCCTCGTGCGGCTGTCGCCGGTCTTCCTGACCGTCGTGATCGCCAGCCTGGCCTACGCCACCCCGCCCGAGATGGCCTTCAGCCGGCTCCTGCCCGCGGCGCCGGCCCTGGCCGCCGCGATGTGGCCGGTGCTCCCCACCGTCCTGCTCGGCACGGTCTGCCTCCTGCTGATGATCGGCCTCAGCTTCGTCTTCCCCGACCTGGGGACCTGGTGGACGGCCGCCGGGATCATCGCCGTCACGGTGGCCGCGGCCTACGGGAGCCACCTGCGGCTCCAGCGGGAGCGCACCCTCTTCCAGGTGCGGCTCGTGGCCGACGCGGCCCAGCAGGTGGTGCTGAGTCCGCTGCCCCGCCGCCTGGGCGACGTCGAGATCGAGTCGCTGTACCTCGCGGCCGCGGCGGAGGCCCGGATCGGCGGGGACTTCTACGAGGTGGTCGACACCCCCTTCGGGGTCAGGCTGCTGATCGGCGACGTCCGGGGCAAGGGCCTGCCCGCCGTCGGAGCGGCCGCGGCGATCGTGAACGCCTTCCGGGAGTCGGCCTACGACGATGCCGCACTGGTCGACGTCGCACGCAGGCTGGACGCGAGCAGCACCCGTTACAACGCCGCCTTTCCCCCCGACGAGCCGATGGAGCGGTTCGCCACCGCGCTGCTCGCCGAAATCCCATCGACATCCTCAACTGCGGACACCCGCCGCCACTGCTGCTGACCGGTGACGGAATCCGGGTCCTCGAACCCGAAACCCCCTCGCCCCTGCTCAGCCTCGCGGAACTGCTCGGCGGCCACTACCACGTGGACACCTTCGCCCTCGGCACCGGCGACCTGCTGCTCCTCTACACCGACGGGATCGCCGAGACCCGGGCCCGCGACGGGGAGTTCTTCCCGCTGGCCTCCTGGATGCGCGGACAGCCCCCCACCCCGCCCCGCGAGCTGCTCACGGCCCTGCACCGCGATCTCCTGCGATACAGCAGAGGAGACCTCGACGACGACATCGCCGCCCTCGCCGTACGCCTGCGCGAGCCCCCGGACGGCAACTGTCCCGGCTGATCCGCCGGACGCCCCCTAGCCATCGGTGACGGCTGTCGGCCGCGGGCGCGCCGGGGCGGGCTGCGCGGAGCCCCCGTCGTCCGCCCCCAGACCGGCGAGCAGGCGCAGCCCGTCCTCGGCGGGGCTGCCGGGGGCCGCGGAGAGCACCAGCAGCTCCATGCCCGACTCGTCGGGCAGCGCGAAGTTCTCCTGGTGCAGTTCCAGCAGCCCGACCACCGGATGCCGGTACGCCCTGCGCCCGTGCGTACGGGCCCGTACGTCGGCCCGGGCCCACAGGCGGCGGAACCGCTCGCTGCCCATCGCCAGTTCGCCGATCAGCGAGGCCAGCCGGGGATCGTCCGGGTAGGTGCCGGCGGCCAGGCGCAGGTGCCCGACGACGTCGAGGGTGCACGACTCCCACTCCGCGTACAGACCGTGCTCGGCCTCCTCCAGGAAGAGGTTCCGGGCGATGTTCAGCGCCGACAGCGGCCGTCCGAACAGGAGCTCCGCCAGCCGGTTCCCGGCGAGCACGTCGAGGCGGTGGTCCATGATCAGCGCGGGTGCGCCGGTCACCAGGCCGAGGACGCGCAGCAGTTCCGGCCGGACCCGCCCGCCCGGCGTCTTCACGCGCCGGCGGCGCTGCCGGGCGAGCCGGTACAGGTGCCCGCGCTCGGTCCCGTCCAGGCCGAGGACGCGGGCGAGCGCGTCGAGGACCTGCTCGGAGGGCTGGGTCGCGCGGCCCTGCTCCAGGCGTACGTAGTAGTCGACGCTGACGCCCGACAGGTGCGCGACCTCCTCACGGCGCAGCCCCTCGACCCGCCGGCGGCTGTCGACGGGTATCCCGGCGGCCGCCGGGTCGACCCGGGCGCGCCGGGTCCGCAGGAAGCCCGCAAGATCGTCCATGCGCCCAGTATCGCCGCGCCGCCGCCCGTAAGGGTGGCCCTGCCAGTACCAGGAACTCCCGTCCTACGGAAGCGCGGGCCCTGAACGGCGGGCGCCGGAGCGCCCAGGATCGAAGGCATCCGATCCGAAGGAGTTGCGATGAAGACGCTCATCGTCCACGCCCACCCCGAGCCGGGGTCCCTCAACGGCGCGCTGAAGGACCTCGCCGTGTCCACCCTGGAGAACGCCGGCCACGAGGTACGGGTGAGCGACCTGTACGCGATGGGCTGGAAGGCGGTCGTGGACGCCGCGGACTACGGGGTCCACGCCTCCAGCCCGCTGAAGCCGGCCCTGGACTCGGGCAGGGCCTTCGAGGCCGGGGCGCTGACCCCCGACGTGCTCGCCGAGCAGGAGAAGCTGCTCTGGGCCGACACGGTCATCTTCCAGTTCCCGCTGTGGTGGTACTCGATGCCCGCGATCCTCAAGGGCTGGGTGGACCGGGTGTTCACCTACCGCTTCGCGTACGGCGTCGGCGAGCACAGCGACACCAAGTACGGGGAGCGCTTCGGCGAGGGCACCCTCGCGGGCCGCAGGGCCCTGCTGTCGGTGACCACCGGCGGCCCGGAGCCGCACTACGCCGCCCGCGGGATCAACGGCCCCATCGAGGACCTGCTCTTTCCCATCCACCACGGGATCCTCTACTACCCGGGCATCGAGGTGCTGCCGCCGTTCGTCCTGTACGGCACGGACCGGCTGACCGACGAGGACTACCCGGAGATCGCCAAGGCCTGGGAACAGCGCCTGCTCACCCTGGAGTCGACCGAGCCGATCGCGTTCCGGCCGCAGAACGCCGGCGACTACGAGATCCCCTCCCTGCACCTGAAGGAGGGACTGGAGCCGGCGGGACGCACCGGATTCGGGCTGCACGTCCGAGGCTGAACGGAGGCCGCTGCGGGCGGGTTTCAGTACGGCCGCGCCCGCTGCGCGAAGGCCGGCGCGAGCTCGTTCTGCGCGGCGCGCGGGAAGGCCACGGTGGCGGGGTCCCCGTCCGAGACGTACCGGCTGTGGCCCGCGGCGAGCTTGTCCAGCCAGCGCGAGGAGCCGAACTCGGCGTCCTCGTCCTTCGGACCCGCCGAGCGGATCCGGGGGATGGCGCCGGGGGTGAAGCCCTTCGCGAACGGCGAGACCGACGGGTTGGCCCCCACGAGGTACACCCCGTCGTAGTGGTAGCCGGTGCCCCGCACGGCGGTCCCGGCCGGCTCGGGCATGGCGCCGAAGGGCAGGGCGAGCGAGGTGACCCGCGTCCCGGGCGCGGCCCGCTCGATCGCCTGCTGGCCGGCCGAGATCGCCCGTTCGGCGCCCGCCCGGTCCAGGGAGTGCAGGTTCTCGTGCCGGCCGGTGTGGTTGGCGACCTCGTACCCGTGGTCCTTGAGCCAGGTCAGTGCCTTGGCGGAGCCCGTGGCCGAGAAGGCGTCCGCGTTGACGAAGAAGGTCGCCACCGGCTTGAACGCGGGGTGCTTCTTCGCCGTCTCCGCCAGGATGGCGACGGCCGTGTCCGGCGCCGGAGCGCCGTCCGCGCCGAGCCGCACCTGGCTGTTGGTCGAGTCGTCGAAGGTGAGGACCACCGGGTGCGTGCCGGCCGGGATGTCGATGCGGCCGGTCTGGAAGTCCCGTGCGGTCACCGGCACGTAGTCCTCCCGCGCCAGGCGCTCCAGCTCGGCACGGAAATCGGCCGGGGTGCGGTCGTAGACACTGGCCGGCTTCTCGGTGAGCTGGTGGTACATCAGCACCGGCACCTGGCCGAGTTCGTTGGCGCCCACCTCGGCCGGGCTCTTCGGGGCGACGACGGGAGCGGCCGCCGCCCGTGAGGCGGCGGCGGGGGGCTGCCCGCCGGCCGGGGAGGGAGCCGTGGAACAGCCGGTGGCGAGCAGGGCGGCGGCGCCGGCCAGGGCGCCGAGCGGGACGAGGGGGTGGCGCATCGGGAGCCTCTCCGGGGCGAAGGTGTCGCGCCATACCTACCGGCGAAGGGAGCCCGCATACCGCACTGTCCCCTGCATGGCGTAGCCGCCACGCCGGAGCCGTTCGCGGCCGTTCGCGTGAAATGTCGGCGCGGCGCGGCGACCGGCACGCGCAGCGGCAATGAATGGAGGCAACATCCGGCCCGCACCACGCCCCCGGCACGAAGGACGTCATGATGTCCCGCACCCGCATACCGCACCCCGGACCCTCCTCCCGTCTCCGCCGCCCGGCCCGCCGGCGCGCCCTCATAGCGACGACCGGGGCGCTCGCGCTGGCCGGGGCGGGCTTCGGGGCCTGGACCTTCCTCGCCCCCGGCCCCGGGATCGAGGGCGTCAGCGACGGCGCCGTCCTCGGCGGCCGCGCGGCCGCACAGGTCAGCGCCTACCTCGCCGCCGGCGCCCCCCGCGGCGGCAACGGACTGCACGCCACCCTGGACGGGGCGGCGGTCCCCCTCACTCCCGAGGGCGCCCGCCTCAGGCTCGCCCTCCCGCCCCTCAAGGAAGGCCCCCACACCCTGGTGGTGGACGGCGCGACCAGCCTCCCCTTCGCCCCGCACCGCAAGGTCGTGGGCTTCAGCGTCGACACCACCCCGCCCGAGCTGAAGGTGGCCGACCCCCAGATCAAGGACCCCGCCGCCCCCGTGCCCGTCACGGGCAGCGCCTCCACCGACGCCGAAGTCACCGTCAACGGCAAGAAGGTCCCCCTCGACCGGAACGGGATGTTCCGGGTCACGGTGCCCAAGGGCACCCCGCTCGTCACGGTCACCGCGGTGGACCGCGCCGGGAACACCACCACCCGGAGCGTGTCCGCCCGCGGCCGCCGTCCCATGATCCGCGCCGCGCACATCACCGCCATCGGCTGGGGTGACGACTCGCTGCGCGGCGGTGTCCTCGCCCTGGTCCGCAGCGGCAAGCTCAACGCGGTCGAACTGGACGTCAAGGACGAGGACGGCGAGGTCGGGTACGCCTCCCAGGTGCCGCTGGCGCGCCGGATCGGCGCGGCCAAGGGCTACTACGACGCCCGCAAGGCGATCGACGAGATCCACGCCGCCGGGGCGCAGGTCATCGGCCGCATCGTGGCCTTCCGCGACCCCAAGCTCGCCGCCGCCTCCTGGCACTCCGGCAAGCCGGAGCAGCTCGTGCTGGCCCCGTCCGGACAGCCCTACGACGGTGGCCACTACGGAGCCCTGTCCTTCACCAACTTCGCGAACCCCGTGGTCCGCAAGTACAACCAGGACCTCGCCGTCGAAGCGGCCGGGCTCGGCTTCGACGACATCCTCTACGACTACGTGCGCCGCCCGGACGGCCCGCTGTCGCAGATGCGCTTCCCGGGCATCGGCGCCGCCACCCCCGAGCAGTCCATCACCTCGTTCGTCGCCGACACCCGCACCGCGCTGCGTCCCCGGGCCAAGTACCTCGGCGTCTCCGTCTTCGGGATCGCCGCGACCCGGCCCACCGAGATCGCCCAGGACATCGGCGCGCTGGTCAAGGTCGCCGACTACGTGGCGCCGATGGTCTACCCCTCGCACTGGGCGCCGGGGGAGTACGGCGTCGCCCAGCCCGACACCTCCCCGTACGCGATCGTGCAGCGCTCGCTCGCCGACTTCGCCCGCCTGGCGAAGGGGACGCAGACCGAGATCGTCCCCTGGCTGCAGGACTTCTCGATGGGCAGCACCTACGGGCCGGCCGAGGTGGCCGCGCAGATCAAGGCCGCCGAGGCCAACAAGATGGAGTCCTTCATCCTCTGGAACGCGGGCGCCCGCTACCAGGGATCGGCGCTCCAGCAGATCGCCGCGCACTGACGGCCCCGGCCGCCCTCCGCCGGGGGACGGCCGGCCGCGGAGCGGGCGGGTCCCCGGTCCCGGGGGCCCGCCCGCGCGCGTCAGGCCTTGAGGATCCGCCCCGACACCGCGAGGGTGACGCGCCGGGGCGTCAGGGCCGCGGCGAGGGCGGAGACGCGGTTGGCGAGCCCGGCGACGATGCTGGGCGGGGTCTTGCTCCGCTCCAGCGCGCGGCGCGCCGCGGTCACCACCTGCTCCGGGGTGGCCATCCGGCCGACGGCCGCGTCACGGCTGCCGACGACGTCGAAGAACTCGGTGCTGACCGGCCCCGGGGACACGGCGAGCACCCGCAGGGGGGAGTGCCGGGTCTCGTAGCCGACGGCCTCGGTGAAGCTCAGGACGAAGGCCTTGGTGGCGCCGTAGACCGCCATCGCCGGGGTCGGCTGGTAGGCCGCGGCGCTCGCGACCGTGACCAGGGCGCCCCGGCCGTCGGCCGCGAGGTCGGGCAGGAAGGCCCGGGTGAGCTCGGTGACCGCCACGACGTTCAGCTGGATCATCTCGTTGATCTGCGCGGGGTCCTGCCGGGCGAACGGGCCGTGGCTGCCGAATCCTGCATTGTTCACCAGCGTCTGGACGGAGATCCCGCGCGCGTCGAGCTCCGCGCGCAGCGCCGCCGCGGCGCCGGGCAGGGCGAGGTCGGCGGCGACCGCGTGGGCCGTGACGCCGTAGCGCTTCTCCAGCTCCGCCGCGAGCCCTTCCAGCCGGTCGAGGCGGCGGGCGACGAGGACGAGGTCCGCTCCGCGTTCGGCCCACTGGCGGGCGAACTCGACACCGAGGCCCGCGCTCGCCCCGGTGATCAGGGCCACGGTTCCCTGGTATGTCATAGGCATGGTCGGCTGCTCCGTTTCCACGTGTCGATGGTCTCGAATGTAGGCGGCGTCATCATTGTAGTCAATGACAACATCAGGAGAGGGGAGCCCGCCTTGACCGAGGGGCCCTACCACCACGGCAACCTCAGGGCCGCTCTGCTGGAGCGCGCGGAGACCGTCCTGGCCGAGTCGGGCGCGGACGGCCTGTCCCTGCGCGCCCTGGCCCGGGACCTCGGCGTGAGCCATGCCGCGCCGTCCCGCCATTTCCGCGACCGGCAGGCGCTGCTGGACGCCCTCGCCGTCAGCGGTTTCACCCGGCTGAACGAGCGCCTGCGCGCCGCCGCCGAAGCGCCCGGGCCGGTACCGGCCCGGCTGGCGGGGCTGGGCCGGGCGTACGTGGAGTTCGCCGTCGCCCACGCGCCCCTGCTGGACCTGATGTTCAGCGCCAAGCACGCCGAGGACTCCAGCGCCGAGCTCAGGGAACTCGGGCACCGCAGTCTCGACACCACCGCCGGACTGATCGCCCGGGCCCAGGCGGAGGGCCTGGTCCGCCCGGGAGATCCGGCCCGGCTCGCCCAGGTCGCCTTCTCCACCGTCCACGGCCTGGCCACGCTGGCGGTGGGATCCCTGCTCGACGACACCCCCCTGGCGGAGGCGACCGACCTGGCCCTGGACGTACTGCTGACCGGTCTGGCCCGCCCCCACCGGTAGCCGGCCCGAGCGGGGGAGCCGGCCCGTCGATAATGGCCTCGCCGCAGGTCATCCCCTGTGG
>NZ_JZWV01000305.1 GCF_000966975.1 Streptomyces katrae
AGATGTGTATAAGAGACAGGCCCTGTGGCGCGGGTCGAGGAGAGGGACGAGGGAACGATGACCCTGAGGGAAGGCCAGCGGGTGAGGCTCGCCATCGACATCGGGCTGGCCGACGCGGTCGCGCGGCCGGCCGGTGCCGCCGTCGGCTTCCTGTCCCCGGCGGCGGGCGCCGAGGGCACGGTCGAGCGGGTGGAGGGGCAGCGGCCCCCGGGGCGCGCGGTCCTGGAGTACGAGCGGCTGAGGTCGCTGCTCGGCGACTACGGCCACACCATGCCCGCGGAGAGCAGGAAGCGGCTGGAGGAGGAGGTCAC
>NZ_JZWV01000306.1 GCF_000966975.1 Streptomyces katrae
GGAGGAGGTCACGGCCCTGGAACCCGAGTGGACCGCCTTCCAGGAGGCGGGCAGCCGGATCACGGTCCGGGTCCGCTTCGACAACGGCTTCGTCCTCGACGGGGCCCACGAGGAGGTCCTCGCCCCGGCCTGATCAGGAGCCCCCGGCGAGCTGGAGCACCGCGATGCCGGCCAGGACGGTGACGCTGGCGGTGATGCGCCGGTGGCCGAGGCGTTCCCGGAACACGACCGCGCCGATCAGGGCGCCGAAGACGATGCTGGTCTCCCGCAGGGCGGCGATGGTGGAGAGGTCGCCGCGGGACTGCGCCCAGACGACGAGCCCGTACGCCAGCAGGGAGAGCAGCCCGCCGGCCAGGCCGCGGCCGCACAGCGGACGCAGCGTGGTGAGCAGGGCCGGACCCCGGCGGGCCCACGCGATGACCGGCAGGACCAGCCCCTGGCAGAGGAACAGCCAGGCGACGTAGCCGAAGACGCTGCCGGAGACGCGGACGCCGCTGCCGTCGACGAGGGTGTAGGAGGCGATCATCACACCGGTGCCGAGGGCTGCCGCCAGGGCGGGCAGCTGAGCGCGGCCCGGCATCCCGTCGGCGAGGGCCAGGGCGGCCAGGCCGCAGGAGATCACGGCGATGCCCATGGCGCGGCCGACGGGCAGGGAGTGTCCGAGGAGGGTGGTGGAGACCAGGGCCACCACCAGCGGTGAGGTGCCCCGGGCGGTGGGGTACATCTGGCCGAAGTCGCCGAGCTGGTAGGCGCGCAGGAGCAGCAGCTGGTACGCGGCCTGCAGCGCGGCCGAGGCGGCTATGTACGGCCAGGCCGCCGGGGCGGGAAGCGGGGCCAGGCACGCGAGGACGGCCCCGCAGCCTGCCGAGGCGAGGCTGATGAGCGTGAACCCGGCCAGTTTGTCGCGCAGGCCGTGGGCGAGGCCGTTCCAGACGGCGTGCAGCACCGCCGAGGCGAGGACGGCGGCGGGCACGGCGGCGGCGCCCGTCATGGACGGCAGGGGTAGGGGCACGGTCGCTCTCCACCGCTCGTTGGGGAACAGGCTGGGACGGGTCTGGACGGTCCTGGAACAGATTTCCTTGATAGGTTAGCCATATGGAAATCCATTCCACAGTGGGGGGCGGGCTCGCCGCCCACATCCGGGCCCACCTGTCCGACCTGCGCGACACCGAGGCGCGGGTTGCCCGGGTCGTGCTGGACAAGGGCGCGGAGCTGGTGCACCTCAGCGTCAGCGACGTCGCGGCCCTGGCCGGCACCGCGCCGTCCTCCGTCGTGCGCGCCTGCCAGCGGCTGGGGTTCCGCGGCTATCAGGAGCTCAAGATCGCCGCGGCCCGCCAGGCGCCCGCCCCGGAGCCCTCCCGGGACCGGGACCCGGCCGCCCGGGCCCTGGCCGACACGGTCCGCGCGGCCAGGGAGGCCCTGGACGGCGTTGCGGTGACGGTGACCCCGGAGCGGCTGCGCACGGCGGCCGGACTGTTCGACGCGGCCGGCCGGGTCCTGGTGGTCGGTGCCGGCC
>NZ_JZWV01000307.1 GCF_000966975.1 Streptomyces katrae
GTGGACGCCGCCCGGCGCGCGCGGCGGGCCGGAGCCAAGGTCGTCGCCCTCACGAGCTACGCCCGCTCGCCGCTGAGCGAGGCCTGCGACTGCACGCTGGTCGCGGGCGGCCAGGACCTGGTGTTCGGTCTGGAGACCGTCGCCAGCAGGCTGGCCCACCTCACCGTCGTCGACGCCCTCACCCTCACCCTGCTGGGTCTGCGCGGAGCGCCGGCCGAGGAGGCGCTGCGGCTTTCGGCCGACGTCACGGTCGACCACTCGTACTGACGGCCCGCGCCGGACCGCCCCCCGTCAGCCCTCGACGCGGGGCACCTGGAGCCGGGCCCACGAGGTGGAGCCGGGGATCCCGTCGGCGTCGGGGCCGTGGTAGCCGAGCGTGCGCTGCCAGGCCCGGTAGGAGCGGACGTCGCCGGGGCCCCAGACGTCGGCGTCCGCCGAGCTCTCGTAGCGGTCGCAGTCGACGGCCACGAGCCGGTCGTGCAGGGCGGCGATGACCGGGCTGCGCCGGCCTGCCGTGAAGAACCCGGCACCGGGGAAGGGCTCGAAGGCGCCCGCGGGGGGTGCCCACCGCCAGCCGGTGACCGCGGGGCCGCCCCGGGGGTCGTCGGGGTCGGCGGTGGGCGGGCACTGCCCGTCGGGGTAGCGG
>NZ_JZWV01000308.1 GCF_000966975.1 Streptomyces katrae
ATAGCGGGGGGCGAAGTAGCCGGTGACATAGCTGCTGCGGCGCGGGTTGGAGTGCGACCAGACGCCGTTGCCCTGGCCGTGGTCCTCGGAGCCGGACCGGATGCTGTTGCCGCCCTTGGTGTACACGGTGTCGGCGTCGAAGCCGGTGACGATCTCGGTGTGGGCGCCGTCGCCGAAGTCGACCCACGCGCCCACGGAGGGGTAGTCGGACCACTGGCCGCGGGCCCTGGCCCAGGAGGCGAAGGCGCTCACGTTGTCGACCTTGGGCACGATCGCGTCGAGCCCGACGTCGTGGTACATGCACCAGTCGAAGATCACGCACCAGGGGACCCCGTTCTCGCCGAACTCCTCTCCCCAGCGCGTGTAGTTGTCCCAGCCGTCATGGCTGTTCCAGCCCTCGTAGACCTTCTCGGGGACGCTCATGAGGTGGTCGGTGAGCTGCCGCCACCGGGGTGTGCTCATGCGGTTCCTCCAGGCGTGACGGTGGCGCGGTCCGATCAGCGGTCAGGCATCCGGAACCGCAGGTCCCCCTGAGGATCCCCGGGAGTCGGGCGCCCGATGCCGCCCTGAGCTGTAGAAACGTTTCGGCTGGATCCGATCGGTGCCGCCGTACCGGAATGCCTCGGATGTGACTCCCCCCACCCTCTCTTGACCCGAGAAGAAAGGGTTACCTAAGTTCGGCCTCATGTCCTCCTCGCACCACTCGTCGCCCCACTCCGCGCTCCCCGCGGAGCCGGTCGTCTTCTCCGTCGACCTCACCCACCAGGAGAT
>NZ_JZWV01000291.1 GCF_000966975.1 Streptomyces katrae
AGCCTGGGCCGGCATACGGGCGCGCGGCGGCGGGGTGGGCCGGGAACGCTGGCTGCCCGTGGCCAAGGCGGTCGTGGTGGGGGTGGCCCTGCTGCTGGTGTTCGGGGGACTGTTCGCCTCCGCCGACGCCGCCTTCGCCGACCTGCTGGGCGGCCTGGTCCCCGACGTCTCGGTGGGGGAGGGGCCGCTGCGGACCCTGCTCTTCCTCGGCGGTTCCCTCCTCGCCCTCGCCACCGCCCGCACCGCGGCGGCCCCGCACCGCTGGGACCGGATCAAGTCCCGGCCGGGCAAGGCGCGTTCCCGGCTGGAGTGGAGCCTGCCGCTGATCCTGCTCGACCTGCTCTTCGCCGGCTTCAACGCGGTCCAGCTCGCCGTCCTGTTCGGCGGCTACGACAAGGTGCTGGAGAGCACCGGCCTCTCCCACGCCGAGTACGCGCGCCAGGGCTTCTGGCAGCTGCTGTGGGCCACCGTCTTCGTCCTCGCCGTCATCGCGCTCGCCCTGCGCTGGGCGCCCCGCGGCACGCCCGGCGACCGCCGCCTGGTACGGGCGGTCCTGGGCACGCTGTGCCTGCTGACACTGGTCGTGGTGGCCTCCGCCGTGCGCCGGATGGAGCTGTACGTCGACGCGTACGGACTGACCAGGCTGCGGCTGTCCGTGGTCACGATGGAGCTGTGGCTGGGCCTGGTCATCGTGCTGCTGATGGCGGCCGGGGCCGTGGGCCGCCGCCGGCTGGCCCGTGCGGTGGCCGGCAGCGCGGCGGCGGCCGTCCTCGCCTTCGGGCTGCTCTCACCCGACGCGCTCATCGCGGAGAACAGCGTCACCCGCTACCAGCAGGAAGGCAAGATCGACCTCGCCTACCTGCGCGGCCTGTCCGCGGACGCCGCCCCCGCCCTGGACCGGCTGCCCGAACCCCGGCGCTCCTGCGCCCTGATGGGCATCCGGGACGACCTCCGTCAGGCCGGAGACCTCCCCTGGTACGCCACGAGCCTCGGGCAGTACCGCGCCCGGGAGATCCTGCGGGCCCGGCCGGTGACGGCGAGCCGGAGCGAGTGCGCCGGCCTCGGCGCGTACGGCAGCCGCCACGAGTAGCCCGGGCCCGGTACGGGGCCGGGCGCCCGGTGAAACGGGCGGCCTGCCCACCGCGGAGGCGGCCGGGCGTCAGGCGGCGGCCGAGGGCGGGCGCGGCCGCGCGGGGCACAATGCCCCTCATGGAAGCAATGGAGCCGGACACCGCGACCGAATTCCTGATGGCCACGTCGCCGCAGACCCTGGACCTGCTGAGGGCCACCGCGCAGGAGATGTCCGAACTGTGCGGCATCAGCCGGGCCGAAGCGGTGGCGAGGGTCAACTGGCACTGGGAGGGGCTCGACCTGTCCGGCGAGGACGAGATCATCCTGCACGAGGACGAGTACTACTGGGCGCTGCGGATCTACTTCGCCGACGTCCTCGACTGGAGGCCGACCGCCGACCGTTCGGACTGGACGCCGCGCCCCGGGCCCCCCGCGGGGTCGAGGTGCTGGACGCTGTGACGGCGGACCGGCGCCTTCCGCCGGATCGTTTCCCCGGGTGAAACACGCACCCGGTCGGGTGAGCCTGGGCCCTCCACCCTGTCGCGCGGGGCGCCCGGGCGACTAGACAGCATGGCTGTGATCAAGGAACTGCCCGGGGCGCGGACGCGACGCCGCCGGCTCCGGCCCGGGAGGCCGCCCGCGGCCCGGGCCCTGGCCTGCGCGGCCGTGGCCGCCTGCGCGGTGCTGACGGGCTGCGCCGCGGGGGCGCCGGACCGCGCCGCCGACCCGGACGAGGTGATCAAGGCAGCCACCCAGCGCCTCACCGACGCCTGCCTGATCCGCCAGGGGCTCGTACCGCCCCGCAGCGGAGGGGCCCGGCAGCCCGGAACCGAGGACGCGCGGGTCAGCGCGGCCCTCTTCGGCACGGGCCCGGCCGAACTGTCCCTCGCCCTGCCCACGGGCTACGTCGTCCGCGCCCACACCGACGGCTGCCTCGCCGCCGCCCAGCAGCGGCTGTACGGGGACCAGCCCGGCTGGTTCCGCGCCTCGGTCGTCGTCAACAACCTGCGCCCCGAGGCCGATCACACCCACCGGGACCTCGCCGAGGTCCGCGCCCGCCACCGCGGCGAGATCGCCGACTGGCAGCGGCTGCGGGCCCACGCCCTCACCGAAGCCGAGACCGTGCTCAACACCCCGCCACCGAAAGGAAACCCACCCGCATGAAGCGCTTCAGCACCCTCCTCGCCGCCGTCGTGCTCACGACCGGAGCGGTCCTGGCCACCTCGGCCGCCGCCGAGGCGGCCGACTGCCGCAGCGGCTACTTCTGCGTCTGGACGGACGCCAACTTCGACGGGTTGAAGATCGAGCACAGCGGCGACGACCACTGGTGGGAGGGCGACATGTTCAAGCACGACTCCTCCTGGGCCAACCACGGCGTCTCCGGCCCCGGTGTCCTCGACCACGTCAAGGTGTACGAAGGCCGCGAGCTGCTGGGCCCGGTGACGCTCTGTCTGGCCCCCGGCCAGGAGGTGGGCTACAACGCGGGAGCGAACGACCGGGGCGGCTCCCACACCTGGACCAAGGACTGCTGAGGCTCCCGGGCGGGCTCAGCGGAAGTCCACCGCCGCCGCGGCCCACCGGGCCGTGGCGGTGCCGGTGGCCGCGCAGGTCCGGGCCACCGCCGGGACACGCCTACCCCGCCTGCTTCTGCCGCAGTGAGGTGCGGACGCCGGTGACGACCACGGCGATCAGGCAGAGGGCGATGACGGTCTCGGCCCACAGGAAGGCGAACCAGTCCAGCAC
>NZ_JZWV01000309.1 GCF_000966975.1 Streptomyces katrae
GGCGCGCCCAGGTGATGGCCGCGCTGGGCCCCGACTGGGACCCGCTGGAAGTGCTGAGGGGGGAGGAGGAGGCGTACGACCTGCTCTACTCCGGCCTCGACCCGGAGCAGCAGCGCGTGTACGACGAGCTGGTGGCGGCCGACGTCCTGCCCGTGCGCGGTGGCGGCCATGCTGCCGCTTGACCCTCAGGCCGACATCGGCCGCCGGGCGTGGGTCCCCTGCCCCGGCTGTGCGGACACCCGGGACTGCGAGCCGTGCGCCGAGCGCCGTACCTGCTCCCTGCACTGGCGCTACCTGCTCTCCAACAAGGGCAGCCTCCTCCACCTCCAGTGCCCCGGCTGCACCCACGTCTGGACGCACGAGACCGGCTTCGGCGCCACCCGCTCCCTGTGGAGCCGGGTGACCAGCGGCCTGCCGCGGCCGGCCCGGGAGCCGTAGGGCTCGGAAAGCCGCGTCCGGCGCGTCCGTTTCCTTCGATTCGCCGGGCGGAAGTGGCCTGGGACACGCACCCGAGGGGGTACGAGCCGATACGTAAGGTGACATTCAGGGTGCCCGGCGGTGAGGCGGCCCACAGGACCCAGGTCACATCCGGCCCCGCCTAGTAGCCCCGCCGCACCCCCGCCCCACCGGCCCCCACCAGGCGGAACACCCTCCCGGCCGGGCGGGACCTTCCGACCGTGCCCCGAAGGGCGCTAGTAGGAGGGGGGCGTTGCCAGGGCGCCGGCGGCCTGGCTAACTGGTGTTGTCGCCGAGGCGGCCGGGGCGCACCGCCCCCCGCCCGATGAACCCCTCCCCCGTGTGAGTGGCTCCCGCACGCTCCGGCGTGCGCCGCGACCGTCCTTGTCCCCGTCGGAAGGTTCCTCCGTGTCCAACGCCGTCATCCGCCGCATCGCCGCTTCGAAGAAGACCTTCGCCGGTACCGTCCTCGCCCTGGGCGTCGCGGGCTCGATGCTCGCCACCGTCCCCGCGCAGGCCGCCCCGACGAGCGCCAAGGCGATCGCCCAGCAGATGATCAAGGACCCGGCGCAGTTCGCGGCCTTCGACAAGATCGTCACCCACGAGAGCGGCTGGGACTACACCGCCACCAACTCCTCCTCCGGCGCCTACGGCCTGGTCCAGGCCCTGCCCGCGTCGAAGATGTCCTCGGCCGGCGCCGACTGGAAGACCAACCCGGCCACCCAGATCAAGTGGGGCCTGGACTACATGAAC
>NZ_JZWV01000292.1 GCF_000966975.1 Streptomyces katrae
AAGGCGAACCAGTCCAGCACGCAGCCGATCGGCGGTGTGCCCGGGGCGGTGTTGCGGAAGGCGGAGAGGGCGAACAGGGTGGCGGCCATCCAGGCGAGGGCGGGCCAGACCAGGCCCTCGCCCTGCGTGGTCAGGTACCAGGTGCCGATGATCACGGAGGCGGCCAGTGCCCACATGACCAGCATCATGAACACCGCGAAGACCAGCAGACTGCCCGACCGGGCCACGGACAGCGCGAGGGCCGCCTCCTGCCGGGGCGACACGGGTTCGGCGGTGACCGAGAACAGTGTGTCGTTGTTCGAGAACAGCAGCCGCACCGGTACCCGTCCGCCGTTCATGACGGCCCGGAACTCGATGTCGGTCTCGTAGGTGTCGAACGGGTAGTCGCCGATCGAGCCGCCGGAGAGGGCGACCCGCACGTCCCTGGTCGTGAGCCGCTCGTGTGCCTTGAACGCCAGGTCGCCGACGGTGGCCGCGGACGTCTGGAGGCCCAGGTCGGCCACTGGGGCCGTGCCGTCCTCCTCGCCGAGGGCCCCGCGCGGGACGACCCGGACCCTGAGCACCAGCTCCCTGCCCGCGGCGTCGACGCGCTGGACGGTGGCCTCCACGTCCACGCGGTCGGCGGCGCCGGACCCGGCGGTGCGGACCGTGTCGGCCGCCTGCCGCTCCGAGAACTGCAGCCACGACCCGACGGCCACCGCCGCCACGATCAGGACCGCGATCGGGATCAGGACGGGGAGGACCGACGTCCCGGAGCGGCGCGGGGGAGGAGGGTCCCAGGTGGACGTCATCGTGACTCCGGCGGCAGGAGGGGCGCAGCGGGTTCCTCCGGCCAGCGAAACCTCTCGGCGGCGCCGTCGCCACCCGGGTGGCCCGCCCGGCACCCCGCCCCCACCGGCGCGGGGCCGGGCGGCTTCCGGCGTACGCCCGGGCGGGCGGGCGGCGCGGTCAGCGGGGGATCACCCAGTCCGGCATCCAGGTCCCGGCGGTGTCCCGCCCGCCCGCCGCGCCGGCGAGGTGGGCGCGGAGGGCGGCCAGCCCCGGGTGGGGGTTGTCGCGGCGCCAGAGCAGCGCGTGCGGGTAGACCGGCGTCGGACCGGTCACCGGGATCCGGCGCAGACCGTGGCCCGCCGGCCAGACCAGCCGGGTCCGTTCGCTCATGAAGGTGGCCAGGGCCGGGGTGTCGGCGATGGTGTCGAGGAGCGCGTCGGAGCCGAAGTTGGGGCCCGTCGCCTCGATGGTGAGGCCGAACTCCGCCACCAGGTCGTCGTAGTAGGCGGTCCACTCGGTGCCCGGCACCACGCCCGGCATCCAGATCCGGTGCCCGGCCAGCTCGGCGAGGGTCACCGACCGGGCACCCGCCAGCGCGTGGGCGGGACCGGTCAGCAGCTGGAGCGGCTCGTCGAGCACCCGTACGGCCTCGACGTCCTCCGGAAGGGGCCGGCCCGGCGCGGCCACGGCGCGGAAGGACGCGTCGATCGCACCCGAGCGGATGGCGGCCACGGCCGTGTCGATCTCCAGCAGCATCACCACGTCGAGCTCGATCTCGGGGTGGGCGCGGTGGAACTCGCGCATCAGCCCCGTCGCCGCGCCCCGCGAGTTGATCACGTCCACGCGCAGCGGACGTCGGTCCGTACGGACCGACGCGACCGCGCGCTCGGCCGTGCGCAGCAGCTCCCGGGCGTGCGGCAGGAACGCCTGCCCGTCGATGGTGAGCTCGGCGCCGCGCGGCGTACGGGTGAACAGCCGCACCCCGAGGGCGCGCTCCAGCGCGGCGATGCGCTTGGAGACGGCCTGCTGGGTGACCGCCAGCTCGGCGGCGGCCTCCTGGAACTGCCCCGCCTCGGCGGCGGCGACGAAGGTCCGGACGGTGTCGAGGTCCATACCGCCACCCTAGGGCCACAACGATCGGTTGTGGTGGGGTGGCCTCCCGGTTGTTTGATCCCGGCAGGGAAACCCCGCTTTGATGCCGCTGCACGCTGATCGGTTGTACGGGCAGGGGCAGGAGCGTCGGGCATGGGGAGTGGGCGGTGGCGGGGACACCCGCGCGGCCATCGGCTGGGGCGGCCGTTCGGCCGGCTCTGGGCAGCGTACGGGACCAGTGCGCTCGGCACGTGGCTCGCCTTCGGGGCCTTCCCCCTGATCGCCGTCCGGGTGCTGCACGCCGGGCCGGCCGAGGTGGCCGCGCTGTCCTCCGCCGGGGCGGCGGCGGGCGCCGTCGCGGCGGTGCCGCTGGGCCCGTGGGCGGAGTCGCGCCGCAAGCGGCCCGTCCTGGTCGCGATGGACCTGCTGCGGTGCGCGGCGCTGCTGACGGTCCCGGCGGCCTTCGCGCTCGGCGCGCTCACCTTCCTCCAGCTCCTGCTGGTCTCCGTCGTCGTCGCGACGGCCGACATCACCTTCCGCGCCGCCTCCGGCGCCTACCTGAAGACCCTGCTGCCCGCCGGGGACCTGCTCGCCGCCAACGCCCGGCTGGAGTCCACCGCCTGGACGACCACCATCGCCGGACCGCCGCTGGGCGGCGCCCTGACCGGGCTGCTCGGCCCCGTGGCGACGGTGGTGGCGGACGCGGCGAGCTACCTGCTGTCGGCCCTGGCCATCCGCGCGACGGGCGGGCACGAACCGCCGCCCCGCCGCCCGGAGACGGGGCGGCCGAGGGCCCGGGACCTCCTGGAGGGCTGGCGGTTCGTCCTCGCCGACGCGGGCCTGCGCCCGCTGCTCTTCAACGCCGCCCTGTTCAACGGCCTGGTGATGGCCACCTCGCCGCTGCTGGCCGTCCTGATGCTCGGCCCGCTCGGCTTCGAGCCGTGGCAGTACGGCCTGGCCTTCGCCGCGCCCTCGGTCGGCGGGCTCCTCGGCTCGCGGCTGGCCCGTCCGCTCGTCACCCGGTACGGGCAGCACCGGGTCCTGACCGTCTCCGGAACCCTGCGCGCCCTCTGGTCCGTCGGCCTGGCCTTCGTGGGCCCGGGCACCGGGGGCCTGCTGCTGGTGACGGGCGTCGAGTTCGGGCTCATCCTCTGCTGCGGGGTCTTCAACCCGGTGTGCGCCACCTACCGCCTCGAACGCACCCCCTCCGGCCGCGTCACCCGTACGCTCTCCGCCTGGGCGGTGACGACGAAGGCCGCGACCGCCCTCCTGACGGCGCTCTGGGGCGTCCTGGGGACCCTCCTCGGCCCCCGCCCGGCCCTCGCCCTGGCGGGCGTGCTGCTGCTGGCCACCCCGCTGCTGCTCCCGCGCCGGCCCCCGCCCGCTCCGGACCCGGCGCGCGGGAGGGCCCACGGGTTCAAGGACGGGACCGCGGGGCGGACGTGACGGGCGGGGCGGAGCCGTCGGCGGGGACCCGTTCGGCCGCGCGGGCGATGTTGCGGGCCATTCCGCCGAAGACCGCCGCGTGGAAGGGGCTGACGGCCCACCAGTACAGGTGGCCGAGCAGGCCGCGCGGGTGGAAGAGGGCCCGCTGCCGGTAGCGGGACCGGTCCGCGTGCACCGGGTCGGGGTCGGCGTACATCTCCAGCCAGGCCAGCCCCGGTACCCGCATCTCGGCGCGCAGCCGCAGCAGCCGGCCCGGCTCGATCTCCTCCACCCGCCAGAAGTCCAGGGCGTCGCCCACCCGCAGCCGGCCGGCGTCACGGCGGCCCCGGCGGATGCCGCCGCCGCCCCCCAGCCGGTCCAGCCAGCCGCGTACCGCCCAGGCCAACGGGAAGGAGTACCAGCCGTTGTCCCCGCCGATGCCCTCCACCACCCGCCACAGGGCCCCCGGCGGGGCCGCCACCGGTGCGGTGCGGTGATCGGTGTAGAGGCTGCCGCCCGCCCAGTCCGGGTCGGTGGGCAGGGGGTCGCTGGGCGCGCCGGGCAGGGAGGCGTTGGACCACCGGGTGCTCACCCGCGCCTCGCGGACCCGCCGCAGCGCCAGGGCCAGGGCCCGGTCGAAGGGCAGCGGCCCGCCCGGCGGATCGGGCACCCAGCGGGCGATGTCGTGCTCCGCGCACACCACCTCGTGGCGCAGCGACTCGGCGAGCGGCCGGGCCAGCGCCCGGGGAACGGGGGTGACCAGGCCGATCCAGAGGCTGGAGAGACCCGGACTGAGCATGGGCACGCGCAGGATGCGCCGGTCCGGAAGCCCGGCCACCCGGGCGTAGCGGCGCATCATCTGCTCGTACGTCAGGACGTCGGGCCCGCCGATGTCGAAGGCCCGGCTGACCTCGGGCGGCATCGCGGCGCTCCCGACCAGGTAACGCAGCACGTCGCGCACGGCGATGGGCTGGACCCGGGTACCCACCCAGCTCGGCGTGACCATCACGGGCAGGCGCTCCGTCAGGTAGCGCAGCATCTCGAACGAGGCCGAGCCCGACCCGATGACCACGGCCGCCCGCAGCACGGTGCAGGGCACGCCGGACGCCAGCAGGACGGCCCCCACCTCGGCCCGGGAGCGCAGGTGCGGAGAGAGCCGTTCGGGGGACGGCCCGGCCGGGGTGAGACCGCCGAGGTAGACGATGCGCCGTACGCCGGCCAGCCGGGCCCGCTCGGCGAACAGGCGGGCGGCCGCCCGGTCGCGCTCCTCGAAACCGGGCCCGCCGCCGAGGGCGTGCACCAGGTAGTAGGCGACGGCCACCCCGCGCAGGGCCGCGTCCAGTGAGTCCCCGTCGGTGACGTCGCCGCGCACCACCTCGACGCGGGAGGCCCACGGGTGGTCGCGCAGCCGTTCCGGGGAGCGGGCCAGCGCCCGGACCCGGTAGCCGGCCTCGAGGAGTTCGGGCACCAGACGGCCGCCGATGTAGCCGGTGGCACCGGTGACCAGGCACAGGCCACCCGTCGGCCGCGTACCCGTCGGGCTCGTCCCGTCACCGCTCATGGACCGGCTCCCCTTCTTCCTGCGGTGATGCGGGCACCGCCCTTCCGAGCCTGGACCCGGGCGGGCCCGGCCGCAACGCCGCGCCTCCGGGGCGGGTGCCGTGCGGGCGTGCGGAGGGGGCGGGTTACGGTGTCCCTTTTCGAGGGGGGAGACAGCGATGTCGCACCAGACGGGGTGGGGACAGCACCACCCGGGACAGCCCGCACCGCAGTGGGGAGGCTGGGCGCCGCCCCCGCCGCGGCCGGGCGTCATTCCGCTCGGGCCGCTCCAAACGGGCGATGTGCTCAGCGGCGCCTTCACGGCGTTCCGGCGCTACTGGAAGCCGCTGACCGGTGTCATCCTGCTGGTCCAGGGCATCGGGATCCTGCTGGTCGGCGCGGCGATCGGCATCGCCGGCGTCGGCGTGGACACCCGCTTCGCCGCGGTGTTCAACCTCCCGGCGGGCGAGACCCCGGCGGCCGGGGACGTCGTGGCCCTGCTGCTGTACCTGGCGCCCGTCGTGGTGCTGATGCTGGTCACCATGGTCCTGCTCACCGGGATGATCGCCGCCGTGTGCCCGGCGGTGATCCAGGAGGCGGTGCTCGGCCGCCCCACCACCTTCGCCGCGATGTGGCGGCGCTGCTGGTCCCGGCTGCCGTCCGTCCTCGGGGTCCTGGTGTGCGTGGGGCTGCTCGCGGGCGGCCCGGTGCTGGTCCTGTACGCGGTCTGCGTCCCCTGGCTCTTCGCGGACGGCGGGGTCCCGCCGCTCCCCGTGTTCGTGCTGCTCCTGGGCGTGCTGCTCTGGATGCCCGTCATGCTGTGGCTCGCCGTCCGCTTCAGTCTGGCGCCCGCCGTCGCGGTGTGCGAGGGGCTCGGCCCGATCGCTTCCATGCGGCGCTCCGCCCGTCTGGTCGGCGGCGGCTGGTGGCGGACATTCGGCATCGCGGCGCTCGGATACCTGATGGCCGCGGTGGTCGGCTACGCCGTCCAGCTGCCGTTCACCTTCCTCGGGATGTTCGCGCTCCTCCCCGCCGTACTGGCCACGGGCGAAGCGGGGGACCCGACCACCCTGCTCTCCGGCATCGCCGTGTACGTGGCCTGCATGATGCTCGGCATGGCGGTCGGCTCGGTGTTCCAGCTCGGCTACCCCCAGCTGGTCCTGTCCCTGCTCTACGTGGACCAGCGCATCCGCAAGGAGAACCTCGCCGAGGCCCTCCTCACCGCCGCCGCCCCGGCTCCCCCTGGCCCGCGCTGAGGGCCGCAGCGGTGGTGGCGGGGCGCCTCGGGCGCTCCACCACCGGGCGGCAACACCGGCGCCGTGCCGCCCGCGTTGCGGATCAGCTGCCGGAGCACCTTCAGCGTGGTGACGTAGTCCGCGTCGTCGAGCGGTCTCCTTAGCACAGCGGGTCCGATCGGGTGTGAACCTCCGCGATGCCCGCCCGGGCCGGGGTCCGCCGCGACTACCGTGGCGGGACGGCCACGCCGCGCGGCGGCCGGAGAGGAGCGGGCCTGATGGGCACCGTGGTGGTGGGGTTCCGGCTCGGCTGGGACACGAAGGGCCGGCAGGCGACGGTGGTGCTCACCCGGGCGGGCGTCCTGCACCACAGCATGGGCCTGCTCGGCCTGGCGGCGCGCCCCGCGCGGCCGCACGCCCCGCACGGCCGCGACCCGCACCCGGTGCCGCGCCAGGCGGCGACCCTGCGCAGGCTGTACGCCGACCTCCTGCACCAGGGGTACACCCGCCGGCTGATCGCCCCGGCCTGCGTCCGCCTCACCACCGAAGAACACCCCCTCCACGCCCGCCCTTGGGGCGAGCACGCCCCGAGGGCGCACCCGGAGCTGATCGCCGACTTCACCGGCGCGGCGCCTTCGGGGCCGCGCTCGCTCGAGGACGCCCTGAGCGAGTTCTACGCGGCGATCGGCCTCACCGACCGCCGGAAACCCGCCGGGCCGCCCGTTCCGCGCCGGCCGGTCCCGCCCCAGGCCGTCCCGCTCCCGCCCCCGCCGAGGGGCGCCCGCTGGCCTCCCGTCCCGGACGCGCCGCCGGCTGGACCGTCACGGGCGCGGGCGTACGGCTGCGCGTGGGGCAGTCCGGCGAGGACCTCACCCCGCGCGAGGTCGCCGAACTGCAGGCCGCCCTGACGGCCTGGCTCCGTCACCAGGGCCGCCCCGGGGCGGGGTCCGCGGCCAGATGAGCGGGCGGGGCTCAGTCGCGCAGCAGCTCTTCGCGCAGACTGCCCAGGGTGCGGGTGAGCAGGCGCGAGACGTGCATCTGTGACATGCCGATCTCCTCCCCGATCTGCCGCTGGGTCATCTCCTGCCCGAAGCGCAACTGCAGGATGCGCGTGGTGCGTTCGTCCAGTCCGGACAGGAGCGGCGCCAGGGAGTGCAGGTCCTCGACCGTCTCCAGCGCGTGGTCGGTGTCACCCAGCGTCTCGGCGAGGCTGTGCGCGGACCCGGCGGCCGCGGGCACCGGCTCCCGGCCGTCGGCGGAGCCCGAGGGGGCGTCGAGGGACTGGGCGCTGTAGCCGTTCGCCGCGACCAGGCCCTGGCGGACCTCCTCCTCGTCGAGGTCCAGGTGCTCGGCGAGTTCGGCGGGGGTGGGCGCGCGGCCCGTCGCGGAGGTCAGGTCCTCCGTGGACCTGGCCAGCTGCGACCGCAGCTCCTGGAGGCGGCGCGGGACCCGTACGGCCCAGGTGGTGTCGCGGAAATGACGCTTGATCTCGCCGGTGATGTACGGCAGGGCGAGGGTGGAGAACTGGGTGTTCCGGTCGAGTTCGTAGCGGTCGATGGCTTTGATCAGGCCGATGATGCCGACCTGCACGATGTCCTCGTTCTCCGGGCCGCCCGGGCGGTCCCGGAACGGGCGGGCGGCGAAGTTCACCAGCGAGATGTTCATCTCGATCAGCGTGTTGCGGACGTACTGGTACTCCGGGGTGCCCTCTTCCAGGCTCCGCAGCCGTTCGAAGAACACCCGCGTCAGCCGGCGGGCCTCGGCCGGTTCCACCTCCCGTGGGCAGGGCACGTCCGGCAGTCCGTCATGCGTCGTCACCTCGGCAGTAGCCGTGAAGGTCATCGTCTCCGCTCCTTGGGCACGTGTGCTTGCGGTGCGTGCTCGAACGTTCCGATCAATCGGAACTCGGATTCCGCTCACCATGAACCCTGCCGGGAGAAGCGGACACACGTCAAGAGATACAGGAAAAGCATTTCTGGATTTGCCTTTCTTCAGTCTCCCGCCAAGAATGGCGGGGTGGAGAGTGAGCACGTGGAACCCCGCCGCAACCGCTGGACCTTCCTGACCAACCACGCCCGGGTCCTGATCACCATCGCCCGGGACCCCGGCGTCCGCCTGCGGGACATCGCCGCGGTCTGCGGCCTGACCGAGCGCACCGTGCAGGCGATCGTCACGGACCTCCAGGCGGACGGGTACCTCACACGCACCCGCGACGGCCGGCGCAACCGGTACGTCATCGCCCCCGGGGCGCGCTTCCGTCATCCCGCGGAGGCCGACCGCGAGATCGCCGGCGGCGCGGAGCCCCGGGCGACGGCCTGACCCCGGGGCGGCAGGCCTGACCCCGGGCGGCCGGCCTGACCCCTGGGCGCTCCGCGCCGGCAGGCCGACCGCCCGGGGCCGGGGCCCGCGTCAGGCGCCCTCGCCGAGCACGCCGCGGATCAACCGCCGCTGGTCCTCGGAGAGGTACGGGTCCTGGAGGTCGACCGCCCGGCCGTCGACGGTGATCCGGTAGTGGTAGCCGTCCGCGGTGGGCGCGACGGCCCGCTGCGCCAGTTCCTCCCACTGCGGTGCGTCCCGGCGGCCCGCGGTGTCGAGCGCGCGCTCCTCCTCGCCCCCGGCGAATCCGCCGGAACGGGTCACGGTGATCAGCATGGTCCTTCCTTCCTGGTCGGTGGCGCGCCGCCACGGGACCGGCCGGGTCCCGCGCTGCGCGGGCGGTGCGTAGCCCGCCACCGGCGCGGCTGCCCGCCATCCCCGCCGCCTCCCCCCGAACCGGCCCGGAGCACCCCGGATCGGCCGGAAACCGCCGTCCTATGGCCGAACCGGGAGGGGCGGTGACGTACCGGCCGCGGGTTTGCCGGTGGAGCGGGAGGGCACGCGCGGACCCGTTGCGCACCTTCCGCCCCCGACACCCCACGAGGAGCCATGAACGGCGTTCTGAGACTGCTGATCGTCATAGGCGGCTCGGCCCTGCTCACCTTCGCGGCCGGCCGGCTGGCCGACCTGCTGCTGAGGCGAGCGGACGCCCGCCACCCCGAGACCCCGCTGTGGAGCCTGCTGCGCCGCTGCGTGCTCCCCCTGCGCCTGCTCCTGCTGGCCGCGCTGCTGCGCGGGTCCTACCGGCAGATCGCGTGGCAGCCCCTGCGGACGCACGAGGCGGCCGTGGGCCGGACCCTCTCCCTGCTGACGATCGGCGCGGGCGCCTGGTGCGTCGTCCTGATCACCTCGGCGGTGGTGGAGTCCTCGTACGCCCGCTACGCCGCCGGCACCCGCGACCCGTCCCGGCTCCGCCGCGTCCGTACCCAGGTGACCCTCATCATGAGGATCGTAACCGCCGTCGTCGCACTGGTCGCGGCAGCCGCGATGCTGCTCACCTTCCCCGACTTCCGGGCCGTCGGCACCTCGGTGCTGGCCTCCGCGGGCATCATCGGCATCGTCGCGGGCGTGGCCGCCCAGGCCACCCTCGGCAACCTCTTCGCCGGGTTCCAGATCGCCTTCGGCGACCTGGTGCGCATCGGCGACACCGTCGTCGTCGACGGGGAGTGGGGGGTGGTGGAGGAGGTCACCCTCACCTTCCTCGCCGTACGCACCTGGGACGAGCGCCGGATCACCATGCCCGTCTCCTACTTCACCGGCAAACCCTTCGAGAACTGGTCCCGCGGCGGGATCCAGATGACCGGCACGGTGTTCCTGCACTGCGACCACAGCGCCCCCGTCCCGCTGATCCGCGAACGGCTCAAGGAGATCCTGGACGGCTGCGCGGCGTGGGACGGACGCGGCTGGGACCTCGCGGTCACCGACACCACCCCCACCACCGTCGTCCTGCGGGCCATCGTCACCGCCAAGGACCCCGACGACCTGTGGACCGCCCGCTGCACGGTGCGCGAGCAACTCGTCGCCTGGCTCGCCGAGGAGCACCCCTACGCCCTCCCGCGCGTCGCCACCTCCCTGGCCGCCCCCGTCCCGCACGGCCCGGCGGACTCCGCGCGGACGGCGAGGTTTCACGAGGCGTGATGAGGCCAGACGAGGGACGGACGGGACGCACGTCACACGCGAAAGGAGTCCAACCATGTCGAACGTGTCACGGCTGCCGGGCCGGGCGGAGCACCACTGGGCGTGGCAGGAGCGCGCCGCCTGCCGCGACCTGGGCCCGGACAGGTTCTTCCACCCGGCGGGGGAGCGCGGTGAGGACCGCGCGGAACGCGACGAGGCGGCCAGGGAGATATGCGCACTGTGCCCGGTGCAGGTGGAGTGCCTGCGCCACGCCCTGCGCGTACAGGAGCCCTACGGGGTGTGGGGCGGCCTGACCGAGGAGGAGCGGCGTCCCCTGTACGCCGGGGCGGCGGGGGCGAGGTAGCCGGGAGACGTCCTGCCGACGCCGTACGGGGGACGTCCGCCGCGTGATCACTGCCGCCGACGGGGAAGAGGCGAAGGTATGTCCGACCTCGCACGTCCCGACCGTCCCCTCCGTCCCCTCCGCGACCTCCCGCGCCGGCTGCTGGCCAGGCGGCGGGACCCCGTGGTGGTGCAGAGCGTACGCTCCACCGGGGCCGCGGTCGTCTCGTACGTGGTCGCGCTGCGGCTCAGCAACGAGCCCGCGCCGCTGACGGCCCCGCTCACCGCGCTGCTCGTCGTCCAGGTCACCCTCTACTCCACCCTCACCACCGGTGTGCGCCGCGTGAACTCCGTCGTGGCCGGGGTACTGGTGGCGGTCGGGTTCAGCGCGCTCGTGGGCCTGACCTGGTGGAGCCTCGGGCTGGTCATCCTGGCCTCGCTGGTCGTCGGACACCTGGTCCGGGTGGACGAGTTCGTCCCCGAGGTGGCGATCAGCGCGATGCTGGTCCTCGGTGTCACCCGGGTGGCCGACACGGCCTGGGACAGGGTGCTGGAGACGCTGATCGGCGCGGTGGTCGGACTGGCCTTCAATCTCCTGTTCGCCCCGCCCGTCTGGGTGGAACCCGCCGGCCGGGCGATCGACGACCTCGCCGCCCGTATGGCCGCGCTGATGACCGGCATGGCCGACGAACTCACCGGACGCACCACCGTCGCCGAGGCCGCGACCCGGCTGCACGAGGCACGCCGCCTCGACAACGACATCGCGGGCGTGGACGCCGCGCTGCGCCAGGCGGAGGACAGCCTGCGCCTGAACCCCCGGGTACGGGAGGGGCTGCTGTTCCGGCTGGTCCTGCGCACGGGCCTGGACACCCTGGAGATCTGCGCGGTGGTGCTGCGCGTCTCGGCCCGGGCGCTCACCGACCTGGCGAAGGCCCGCACGGACGAGCCGCTGTTCTCGCCGCCCGTGACGCGTGCCCTGCAGGACCTGTTCGGGCACATGGCGCTCGCCGTCCACAGCTTCTCCCGGCTGATCACCGCCCAGGTCACCACCAACGCCGAGGAGCAGGAGGAGCGGCTCACCCGGGAACTGGGCATGGCGCGGGAGGCCCGCGACCGGCTGGCGCACCTGCTGCTGGAGCAGCTGCGGACCGAGCCGGGGCAGTGGCAGCTGCACGGCGCCCTGCTCGCCGACGTCGACCGGGTGCTGGACGAACTCGACGTGGACAAACGTTCGCAGCGCCTCATGGAAGAACTGGACCGCCACTCCCGCCTCCGCCACGAGGGCGGCACGCGCCTGAGCCGCGCCCTGCGCCGGGGCCGCCGGATCAGCGGTCCTTGAGCAGCGCGCAGGCGAAGTCCTCCTCGACCGTACGCAGCCGGGCGAGGAGGGCGGGCTTGTTGCCCTTGCTGGTCTGGGTGTTGATGGAGAACGTCAGGGAGCGGGTGCCGTCGGGGGTGGTGGCGGCGAGCTGGGTGTAGCCGGGGAAGTTGCCGGTGTGGCCGTGGAGCACGCCGCAGCGGGTGCTGTACCGGTAGACCGCCAGCCCGGCGGCGTTGGTGCCCGGTCCCGCCGGCTCGGAGGAGTCACCGGGGCGGAACGTCAGCTGCTCCTTGCGGGTCGCCTCCGACAGCAGGGCGGGGCCGCCGTACCCGCGGATGAAGGCGCCCAGTTCCCGGGGGGTGGAGACGATGCCGCCGGAGGCCCAGACCCCGGAGGCACCGATGGCCTCGCTGACGTCCTCGGGTTCGGCGGGCGGGCTGACGTCGTAGCCGTGCAGGAACGGGCGGGGCAGCCGGTACCCCAGGGGCAGGCTGGTCTCGCGCAGGCCCAGGGGACGGTACACGAGCTCCTCGAGGAGCTCCTCGTAGCGGCGGCCGGTGGCCGCCTCGGCCATGAGGGCGACGGCGATGTTGTCGGAGTTGGAGTACTCGTACAGGGTGCCGGGGCGGAACAGCAGCGGCTCGTCCGCGACGAAGCCGAGGAGGGTGCGGGGGTCGAACCGGTGGCGGGGGTCGGCCTGGAGGATGCGCAGGAACTCGGGGTCGGCGGAGAAGTCCGGCAGGCCGCTGGTGTGCTGGAGGAGCTCGCGCAGGGTCACCGCGTGCCAGTCGGCGGGCAGGGCCGGCAGCCGTTCGCCGATGGTGTCGTCCAGGGAGAGCCGCCCTCGGTCGACGAGCCGCAGGGCCACGGCGCCGCTGTACGCCTTCGCGATGCTGGCGACGCGCATGTGGTCGTCGAGGTCCGGGCGCCGGCCGGTGGCGAGGTCGCCGACGCCTGCGGTGTACACCTGCGTCCGCCCGTACCGGGTGAGCACGGCGATCGCCCCGGGCGGGCCGTCCTCCTGGGCGACGAGCCGTTCGAGCTGCCGCTGGAGGCGCTCGTCGTGGCCGGGGTGTCCGCCGGCGCCGGCCGGGCCCGCGCCGGCCGCCTGCGCGGGCGCGAGGAGCGTGCCGAGGGCGGCGGCGGCGAGGGCGGCGGCGGACAGGCCGGTGCGGTGGCGGCGTACGCGGGTGGGCACGGGCGTCTCCCGGTGTGGGCGGGTCGGGCCGACGTCCGGAGCGGGGCCGCCGGTACCGCCTGCCTAGCACCCGGGCGGACACGGCGGTCCCCCACGCGGGGTGCGTCGCGCCCGGGAGCCTCCTGGGGGCGTCCGGCAAGATCATGCCCGGGGCGCCGGGCTTCCCCCCGCGGCAGAGCAGGCCGAACCCTGGACCACAGCCGGCTCGAACCGCGGGCACCGTCGGCGCCGTCACGGTCCGCTGCGGCCTGCCGGCGGCTCGTCGCGGAACCGGGCGGCGTATGGGCCGCCCGGGACCGGAGCGGGAGCCGGGAAACGCGGAGCTAGGAAACCGGCACCCCGGGGCGGAGGAACCACAGCCCGGTCAGCCGGCCGTCCGTGTTGAACGTGACGCGGAACTCCCCGGGCTGCTTCGCCATCCGGAGCGGCACGCTCACCACCGTCCCCGCCGCCGTCACGGCCTGCCGGGGCTCCCCGTGCGACAGGTAGCGTCCGAACCCGGCCTGGTACGCCTCCCAGGACTTCCGCAGCACCTCGGGGGAGGCCTGCTGTCGGAGTGCCGTGTCGAACCGGGCCGAGACGGCGTCGAAGTCACCGCGCACCACCTCGGCGAGGGTGTCGAGGGCGGACCGACCGTACGAGTCGTCCCGGCCGGGCACCGCCACGGCCCCCACCCGGGCGGTGGCCGGCGGCGCGGCCTCGGCGGACCCCTCCGCGACGACGCACAACGCCGCCGTGGCGACCACCGCGACGGCGACGTGGGCCGCGTGCCGGACGGACGCGCCGCTGCGCGGGAGCACGGTCATGGATCGCTCCTTCCGCCAGAGGAAGGGGGCGGACGGCGCACCGCGCGCACCCGCCACCCCACTTCAGGCTAGGGCGGCCCCGAACCGCCCGCACATCGGCTCCCGCGCCCCGGGGAACGGCCGCGGCGGACGCGACCTCCCTTACGCGCCCCGCGATCGCAGCAGGTAGGCAGCGGTGCGGGAGACGCTGCGGTCCTCGTCCCGCGAGAGGTCCGCCAGGGCCCCTGCCGCCGTGCCCCCGGGGATGCCGGCGAGTGCCTGCACCAGCCGCAGCCGGCCCGGCGCCGCGGCCGCGCCGTGAACGAGGCGGCCCCGGAGCCCGGCGGCGATCCGCTCCGCCAGCGCAGGATCACCGGCCAGCGCGCTCAACGCGTCGGCCGCGTCCACGTCGTTCACCCCCTCGACGACCATGTCGGTGAGCGCCGGGACCGCCCGCGCCACCCCCCGGACCCCCAGCGCCAGGGCCGCCGACCGGCGGACCCCGGCGTCCCCGTCCTCCAGGGCCTCCTCCAGCAGGGCGGTCGCCCCGTGCAGGGGGATCTCCGCGAGGGCCCGCACCGCGCGTTCCCGCACCTCGGGCTCGGCCGACCGCAGCCCCTCCCCGAGCGGCCCGACCGCGGCGCCGCCGGCCCGGGCCAGCGCCCACCGCAGGGCGCCGGCGACAGCGGCGTCCGTCTCGCCCAACGCGGCCTCGGCCAGGGCCGGCACCGGCGCCGCGCCCCCCTCGGCCACGCACAGGGCCGCACGCTGGCGCTCCCCGGGACTCGGGGACCTGAGCGCCTGGAGCAGCGCGACGGCCCGCAGCACCTCCTCCCAGCCGGCCGGTTCTCCCAGCCGGCCGGTTCCGCGGCCCCGATCCGTTCGAGCCGGGTCAGGAGCCGGGACTCGGCGGCGATGCGCTCGCGCACCTGCCGCGCCAGCTCCTCGATCAGCCCGGAGGGCGTGAAGCCGGGATCGTCCAGCGCCCGCGCGACGTCCCGCAGCCCGAGCCCCAGCGACCGCAGGCTCTCGATGTGGAAGATCCGCCGGACGTCCTCGTCCGCGTACTCCCGGTAGCCCGCCCCGCTGCGGCCGGCCGGCCGCAGCAGCCCCAGCGACTCGTAGTGCCGCAGCATCCGGGCGCTGACCCCGGAACGCCGCGCCACCTCACCGATCAGCACCCGCTCCACTCCCTCCGGCCGGACCCGCCCCGCCTACCCTCCGACCATGATCCGCTTCGCTTCCCGGAGGGCCCACTCGAACCCCGCGTCGGGGTCGCGCAGCAGCCGCTCCGTGGCGATGGCGTGCTCGCGCACCCCCGGGACCGGATCCGCCGCCGCGGTCCGCAGGACCGGTGCCACCTCCTCGCCCAGGGCGACGAACGCCCGGCTGAGGCTCAGCCGGGTCTCGAGCCCGCCCCGCCCGAGCTGCGTCGCCAGCACGGCCGCCAGGTCCGGTGCCCCGCCCTCGGGAACGAGGACGACCGCCGCCCGCCAGGCGCTGCGCGCCACCGTGTCGTCGGCATCGGTCAGCAGCCCGCGGGTGACCGCCGGCCAGGCCCGCCGGTCCCCGATCTTGGACAGCGTGTGCAGGGCCTGACTGCGTTCCTGGGCGGACTCCGAGCCCAGCGCCTCCACCAGCTTCGGAACCGTCACCTCGGCCGGCTGGCGGACCAGCGCCCACGTCAGCATGTCCCGGACGAAGAACTCGGGCTCGACCGCGCACCGCGCGATCAGAGCGTCGGCGCAACGGGGATCCGCGGCCGTGCCCACCTCCAGCGCCGCCCGCAGCCGCACCGACGCACTGCCGTGCTCCAGCCCCTCCAGGGCCCGCACCAGCTCCGCTTCCATCTTCCGCGTGATCACCGGGACCACCTCCTCGACGGACAGCGAAGACCTTGCCACCGTGTCAAGGTCAAGCCGGCCGCGGGGGACCGCCCGTGGTCAGCAGCCGCCGCAGTTGTAGTAGAGGACGTCCCAGTGGTTGCCCTCGTCCGCGTAGACGTTGCCCGAGCCCGACTTCCACTGGGGAGCGCCGTCGCCGCGCACGCCGATGTAGGCGAACGTGCCCTTGATGTAGTTGGTGAGGCAGGTGGCCTTGGCGTAGTCGAGCTTGTAGCCGTTCCAGTGGGAGTACGTACCGCTCGCGTGCCCGGTCTCGGTGCCGCCGGTGATGTTGAGCGCGCAGCCGCTGGCGCTCTTCAGGGTCTGGGCGCCCTGGGCCGTGGCGAGGTTGAGCTGCTCGAAGGAGGTACAGGTCGGGTTGTCGCGGTCCGAGCAGTTCCCCGAGGAGGACCAGGTGATCCCGGCCTGGCGGAACATCGACGTGGCCGTCGCATGGGTGATCTTGGTCGCCGCCTGGGCCTGGGCCGTACCGGACAGTGCGCCGAAGCCCGGTGCGAAGAGCGCGCCGAGGACGAGGAACAGGGCGGTGAGGACGGATCGGGTCTTCACGACGTGAGCCTCCTGCTGGATGACCGTGGGGGGTGGGGCCGGGTCCGTGCGGGTGGGGCACCGGAGATGGTGCCCGACCCGGCAGCCGGCGCGCCAGAGGGCCCCTCGCCGTCCGGCCCGCTCGTCGGCGGCCGGTGAAACCTTTTCCCAGTACGACTGATCCACCCGCACGGGTGGACCGCCCGCCGCAGCCCGGCCCCGGCAGCTGACGGCCCCTCTATAAACGGGGTGTCCTCCACCCCGTTGCCTCCACTGATGGGTCGTCACGCCATGCTGAAAGCCGCCCTGCGGGTGCTCGCCGCCACCTTCGTCCTCTCCGCCGCCGCCCTGACGCCGCCCGCCGCGGCCGCCGACGACGACTCCAGTGCCCCCTGCGGCCCCGTCGTCGAGTACCGCGCCTGGGACTGGTGGCGCACCACGACCAACCAGACGATCGCGAGGACGGTCGCGTCCACGGCGGCCGGGGAACGCTGGCAGTGGCGCGATGACGTCAACACCCTGTGGCGCGGCGACACCAGGGAGAACGTCGAGGAGATCTTCCGGACCGGCTTCACCCCGCGCGGCGACCAGCTCATCCCGCTCGCGGAGTACATCGTCAAGGGCGGCGGCCAGCTCAGCGCCCACCTCAGCACCAGCTGTGACCCGTCCGTCGCCAAGCGGTTCGCCACGTACGGCGCGGAGAAGACCGGCTGGGTGTACGAGATCTACGCGCCCGGCGGCATCGACGTGAACGCGACGGCCCGGCTGAACGGCTACCAGTCGCCGTACCTGTGGAACAAGGAGATCGACTTCCCGGGCGGGGTGCAGGGCAACTTCATCAAGGGCGCGTGCAAGTACCGGCTCACGGGCACCGATCCGGTCACCAACGACAAGACCTGGGAGCAGCTCGGCTGCAAGGACAACGCAGGCTTTGCCCCGTACAAGAACGACCGGGCCGCCTACGTCCTCGCGCACTGATCCCGGCCGCCCGGCCGCGGTACCGGGGCCACCGCCCGGTCCGTCCGGCGCGTCCGGGCCGGGGCGGCGGGCGGCGGGCCCGGGCGGCGGCACGGGACCGCCCGTCGCGCCGTCAGAAGCCCCAGGGGCTGAGCTCGGTGATGGCGGCGAACAGGTGCCCCCACACGTCCGCCGCGGGGGCGTCCTCGTCCACCGTGAGCGGTTCGAGGGCGGCGACCTCGCGGAGGAAGTCCCCCTCGCCGTCCTCGCCGGGGTGCCCGTTCCAGCAGGCACCCATGAAACGGTACTGGGCCTCCAGGACCCGTACGAACGTCTCGGTGTCCCGGGCGAGCGGGAAGGGCTCCTCGCCGTTGCGGACCAGCGACACCGCGCCCGTCTCCGGGTGGACCAGCACCCGGCCGGTGTCGCCATAGGCCAGGTCCAGGGTGCCCAGGTGGAGCAGGCCGTTCGCGTCGGGCTCCTGGGCCTCCTCCCGGCCCCAGGCCAGCGTGAAGGTGGCCACCCCTGCGGCGAACCAGGTCGGCAGCCCCGCCGTCACGGCCAGCTCCCGCGTGGGCGCGTGCCCGAGCGCGGCGGGCAGCTGATCGGCCGTCAGCACCACCATGCCGTCCGCGTCGAACGCCGCCTCCAGGCGGGCGGCGTCCAGGGGCGTCTCGGCGGGCGCCGGCCCCGCGAACCACGGGGCGGCCCCGCCCCAGGAGACGGCCCCGGCGTCCGCCGGCCCGTCCGCCGCCGCGCCGCCGTGCTCCAGGACCACGATCCCGCGCGGCTCGGAGAACAGGACGCGACCGCCGCCCAGGGGCACGGGGTCCTCCCA
>NZ_JZWV01000293.1 GCF_000966975.1 Streptomyces katrae
CCTCCCAGGTGTCGAGCGCGTGGAGGCCGTGGTCGTCGCCGTCGGGGTCGAAGAGGACGGGTCCCTCGACAGGGGCGTCGTACGGCCGCTCGGTGAACTCGCCCTCTGCGGGGGCGGGTACGCGCTCCCCGGTGGCCGGATCGCGCCAGTGTTCCTGGGTCCACTGCGACCACACCCGCAACAGGAGACGGCCGTCGGCCGCCTGGTGGACCTGGACGTCGGCGTCCCCGCTCAGGTTCGGCTTGGCCCGGTAGGCGCCGACCGGACGCCACCAGGCCCAGACGGTCCGCCACGGCATGTCCGGCTCGGCCTCGGCGACCAGGCCGGCGTAGTCCTCGTGGCCCAGGACCTTCGCCCCGAAGTGCAGCCACGAGGCGAACTCCGCGCGGGACACCTCGACTCCGTCGAGGACCGCGACGGCCTGTGCCCATGCCTCGCGGCCCGCTCCGCCGCCCGTCTCGGGCAGGTCCCGGACGGCATCGGGCCCTTCGGCGAGCAGGGTGGCGGGGGAGGAGAACAGCGTGTCGAGAGCGTCGCGAGTCATGCCGCCATGCTGCCACCCGCCACTGACAAGGCCGTTCGCGGGACCGTCCGTTCGCGGGGACGGGCCGGGCGGCCGGGCCTGTCGGCCCGTCAGCCGTTCAGGTTGCGCATGTACTCCGGGGCGTAACGGTCGCCGGAGGCGACGCCCCGCGGGGCCACGGCCTCGATCGCGGCGATGTCCTCGTCGGTGATCGTCACCCCGGTGGCGGCGATGTTCTCCTCCAGGTAGCGGCGCCGCTTGGTGCCCGGGATCGGCACCGCGCCCCGGTGCAGCACCCATGCGAGGGCCAGCTGGGACGGGGTGACCGACTTCGCCTCCGCGAGGCGGCGTACGGCGTCGACCACGGCGAGGTTGCGGGAGAAGTTCTCGCCCTGGAAGCGGGGGTCGGTCCGGCGGAAGTCGTCGTCGGCGAAGTCGTCGGGGCTGGTGATGGCGCCGGACAGGAAGCCGCGGCCCAGCGGGGAGTAGGCGACCAGGCCGATCCCGAGCTCGTCGAGGGCGTCCCGCACGCCGTTCTCCTCCAGGCCACGCTCGAACAGCGAGTACTCGGTCTGCACGGCCGTCAGGGGGTGGACGGCGTGCGCGCGCCGGATGGTGGCCGCTGCCGCCTCGCTGATGCCGAGGTAGCGGACCTTGCCCGCGGTGACCAGTTCCGCCATCGCGCCGATGCTCTCCTCGACCGGCACGTCCGGGTCGACGCGGTGCAGGTAGTACAGGTCGATGTGGTCGGTGCCCAGGTGGCGCAGCGAGCGTTCGGCGGCGCGGTGGATGTAGGCGCGGCGGCCGTTGTGGCCGTGGACCTTGCCGTCGTCGTCGATCTCGATACCGGTCTTGGTGGCGATGACCACCCGGTCGCGGCGGCCGGCGACGGCCTTGCCGACCAGCTGCTCGTTGACGAAGGGGCCGTAGCCCTCGGCGGTGTCGAGGAGGGTGACGCCCAGGTCGAGGGCCCGGTCGATGGTGGCCAGCGATTCGGCCTCGTCGGTGGCGCCGTAGAAGGCGCTCATGCCCATGCAGCCGAGGCCTTCGGCGCCGACGTGCAGACCCTGGGAGCCGAGTGCGCGCAGTTCCATGGTGTTCTCCTGGAGGGAAGAGGGAAGTAATTAACTAACTGGTTACCTACACAGTGCACGGAGCCTGGCCGTCATGTCAATAACTGGATAGTTACTTGCTAGCCTGGGCGCCATGGCACGTGATTCCAGCGCAACGAAGGCCCGCATCCTCGAGGCGGCCTTCGACGAGTTCGCCGCGTACGGTATCGCCGGCGCCCGGGTCGACCGCATCGCCGACACGGCCGGGGCGAACAAGCGGATGATCTACGTGTACTACGGCAACAAGGAACAGCTCTTCGACCAGGTGATCCTCCGGGCCGTGGAGCAGGGCGCCGAATCCGTCCCCTTCGACGCCGAGAACCTCCCCCGCTACGCGGGCGCGATCTTCGACCACCTCAGCGCCGACCCGAGGCTGATGCGGCTGCTGATGTGGAAGAGGCTGGAACGCCCGGAGGCCACCGCGCTGGAAGCGGAGTCCTACGCCCGCAAGACCGCCTCACTGGCGGCGGCCCAGCGCGAGGGCCACGTCGACCCCGCGCACGATCCGGCCGACCTGCTCACCCTGGTCCTCGGCCTGGCCCAGGCCTGGTACACCACGGCCGGCGGCGGCGCGGACGCCGCCCGGCACCGCGCCGCACACCGCGCGGCGGTGGTCGACGCGGTGGCCCGGCTGGTCGAGGTCCGCGAAGCCGCCTGACGCGCACACGCCCCCGGAGGTCTGGATGGACGTCACGCTCCGCCCGGTACGCGACGAGGACCTGGAGGTCTTCTACGCGCAGACCAACGAACCCGAGGCCGTCCGGATGGCGGCCTTCACCCACGAGGACCCGGCGGACCGGGCCCGGTTCGACGCGCACTGGGCGCGGATCCGCCACGATCCCGGGGTCCTCGCGCTGACCGTCGTCGGCGCGGACGGAGAGGTCGTCGGCCACGTCGGGGTCTTCGGACCGCCCGGAGAGCGCGAGGTCACCTACTGGATCGGCCGCGCCCACTGGGGCCGCGGGGCGGCGACCGCCGCGCTGCGCGCCCTGCTCGGCGCCGTACCGGACCGCCCGCTGCACGCCCGCGCGGCCGCCGACAACGGTGCCTCGCTCCGGGTCCTGGACAAGTGCGGGTTCCTCGTGACCGGCCACGAGCGGGGCTTCGCCCATGCGCGCGGCGAGGAGATCGACGAAGTGGTCCTCACCCTCCCGGGCTGAAACCGGCTCACGCCGCCTGACGCCGGCTGAGGCTCAATGGAGGACCGGCGCGGGCGCGCGTGGCAGCATGGGGCCGGCCCGAGCCGCCCGGCCGGGCGGGTGGACGGCGCCGCGCGCCCGCGCGCCCGCACGGCTCATGTCGTCCGAGATCCCCGGGGTGCCCCATGCCGGAAGCCGCGCACCTCCCCGCGTCCCCTCCGCCCGGCG
>NZ_JZWV01000294.1 GCF_000966975.1 Streptomyces katrae
CCCTCCGCCCGGCGGCACCCGCCCGCTCCGCAAGCGCTTCGTGCTGACGGCGATGGGCTGCGCCGGGGGCCTGATCATGCTCGATCAGACCGTGGTCGCGGTCGCCCTCGGCCCGATGGCGCGGAGCCTGGGCCTGACGACCTGGGTGATGCACCGCGTGGTGCTCGTCTACGTCCTCGCGCTGTCCGCGTTCGCACCGGTCGGCGGGATGGCGGCGCGCCGTTTCGGACTGCTGGGCACCTTCCGGTGCGGCATCGTGCTCTTCGCCGTCGCCTCGGGCGCCTGCGGCCTCACCCCGGCAGGTGACGCGGCCGCGCCGTTCCTGCTCCTGATGAGGGCCTTGCAGGGCGTCGGGGCCGGGCTGATGATCCCCGTGGCGACCACCGTGATCACGAACGTGTACGAGGAGCACGAGCGCGGCCGGGCCCTGGCCGTCTACGCGGGCCTGGCGCAGGTCTTCTTCTCCCTCGGCCCCGTGGTGGGCGCGGTGCTGACCCAGTACCTCGGCTGGCGTTCCGTCTTCCCCGCCGGGGTGCCCGTGGCCGCCGCGGCCCTCTGGCTGGCCGCCCGTGCGGGGGTGGAGGAGGAGCGGGGGAGGGGCGCGCTCACCGTGGTCCAGCCCGTCGCCGTCATCGCCTCCGTGGGTGCGGTCGTCCTCGCGCTGTACCAGTGCGGGATCTGGGGCCTCGCCGACCCCAGGACCCCCGCCGCCCTGACGGCGGCGGCCGCGGCCCTGGTCCTGGCCGTACGGCTCGTCCTGCGGTCCCGGGAGCCCCTGGTGAACCTGCGGCTGCTGCGGATCCGCCCGTACGCCGTGGCGACCGCGCTCACCTTCCTCGTACAGGGCCCGCAACTGATCGTGATGGTGCACGGCACGCTGTTCCTGCGGCAGGCCATGCACCTGCCGCCGCTCACCACCGGCCTCGCCCTGCTGCCCCTGGTCGGCGCCCTCACCACGGGCACCTTCCTGTCCGGCCACCTCCTGGACCGCCACCGCTCCATCCGGGTCCCCGTGCTGCTCGGGCTGACGGCCGCCACCCTCGGCGCGGCGCTCTGGACGGCCGCCCTGCCGTCACGGGCGTACCTCTGGCAGGTCCCCGGGATGGTCCTGGCGGGCATCGGCATGGGCATGCCGGTCCCGGCGCTGAGCGCCGAACTGATGCGCGCGGTACCGCAACACGACCGGGCCGACGCGTCCGTCCTGCGCCAGACGCTCCGTCAGCTGGGCGGAGCGGTCGGACTGGCGCTGGCGGGGGCGCTGGTCCTGGCCGCGAACGACGACACCGCCGACGCGGCGGGCATCGTCACCGCCACCGCCACGCCGGTGGCCTTCGTCACCGCGGACGCCTTCCTGCTGGCCGCGCTGCTGTCCGCGACCGCCCTGCTGCCGGTCAGGGCGCCCGCGAAGGTGGCCCCGGCCGGCCGCGGCCCCGCGCACCACCACCCGTGACGGTCTGCCCGGCGTCGCCCGGGCGGGTCACACGGCCGCGCCGGGTGCCGAGGCCCTCGGGGCGCGGTCCCGCCGGGCGATGGCCCCGGCCACCTCTTCGACGGCGCCCCGGACCAGGTCACCGTAGGCGTCCTCGGAAAGCCCGGGGGCGTGCGCCCGGCCGGACGTCCACCGTCCGGCCGGAGAGGCGCAGCTCCACGCGCTCGCCGGGCTGTTCCTCCAGGGCGCGCAGGAACGGCTCCTTGGAGACCGTCGCGCGGCCGGTGACCGTTCCCAGTGAGCCGAGCACGAGCCGGTGGTCGGGGAACTCCTCGGTGAGCAACCGGGCGTAGCGGTCCTCCCGCCCCGTGGTCCGGAACCAGATCCCGTGCGGCCCCGCTTCGAGCCGCACCAGTGCGCTGCGGCGGATGTGGCAGGCCGCCGTCCGCAGATCGTCTCCGCTGACCGTGCCGGCCCAGGTCCGCCCCGGAGGTGCGCTCGGCACCAGGGTGCGGGTGGAGAGGCGGTACCGGTCGGTCGCCGTCAGGGTCACCGCCTCGTGGTCCGCCTCGATGCGCAGGGCGCCGAGCACCGGAAGCGACGGATCGTGCGCGGTCGCGGTGAGGACCTGCTCGACCGCGTCGGCCAGGACGGGGCCCTTCAGCGCCGCGATCGGCAGAGCGGGCCCGCCCCCCAGCGAGGACATGACGCCGGCGGCCGTCCGCAGGGCCGCCGACGCATCCCCGACGATCTTCGCCACGTGGGCGTCGACCAGCCGGGACGCCTCCCCGGCCTCCGCGGCGAGGACCGCCTCCACACCGGCGAGGGGCATGGCGATCTCACGGAGCTGCCGCAGTGCGGTCGCCCGCGTCAGCTGCTCCACGCCGTAAAAGCGGTAGCCCGACACGGGGTCGACCTCGGCGGGCTGCAGCAGACCGGAGTCGGCGTAGAAACGCAACGCGCTGGAGGTCAGACCGCAGCGCCGGGCGAAGACGCCGATGGGCATCAGTTCGGAAGGGGACACGCCGTCATCATCGGCCTTCGACCAACCTGAAGGTCAACATCGGTCCGTGGCGCCGGGGCCCCCTCCGGCGGCGGCCGTCACACCGGTCGGGCCGTCGCAAGCGGCGGGCGAGCAGGAGCCGCCAGCGCGATCCCGAGCCCGAGTGCGCAGCCGACGAGCAGGCCCACGCCATGGTTGTTGGTGAGGAGGCACAGCCCGAGCCCCGCCGCGGGGACGGCGAGCGCCGCCCACCGCAGGGCGGTCGTCCCACCGCGCACCGCGTACCAGGCGGCGAGCGCGCCCACGAGGCCGCAGATCGCCACCGAGTCGCCGCCTCCCCGGGGGCTCCATCCGGCCATGCTCACCGACTGCGCCGCCACACCGCTCGCCGCGAAGACCAATCCGGTCCGCCAGGCGCCGAACTGCCGCTCGGCCACCGGGGCGACGACCACGAGCGCGGCCAGGTTCAGCAGGAGCTGGAACCAGCCGGACGACTGCACCGCCAAGGCGGTCACGGCCCGCCACCACGGCCCGTGGGGCTCCCGCTCCAGCGCCTCGACCGTGGCGGGGACCACCGTCTGGACCACCCCGAGCAGCACCATGGCGGCCACCAGCACCGACGCGACCCGGGGGACCGGGCGCCGCCACGCCCGCAGCAGGGCCAACGGCGGAGGCGTCCGCTCCTGGCCCTCCGCGGCGAGGGCTGCCAGGACTTGGATGCCCGGTACGACGACGGCCGCCGCGCACCCGTAGACCGAAACAGTGTGCATGTCCATGACCGAAGCCTGTCAGACCCCGGATCCCGCCCGACGGCCGCCCATGGCAGGGTTGCGCTCATGCCGGCAACCCCCGCCATATTCGGTTGCCGCCGGACGGGTCCGCCGGATAGGAAGCTCACATGCTGAGAGGCGCCAAGGTCGGGCTCAGGGCCCGCTTCGACGAGGACATCCCGGTCCTGCGGACCGAGCTCTACGACGACGTGGTCAACTCCTCGCGGTCCGAGGCCGGGCCGTGGAAGCCGATGACCCCCGGCACGCGGGACCCGCGGCTCGTGGTCGACGAGAAGCAGGAGCGGAGCGTCTCGTTCTCCGTGGTGGAGCTGGAGGGCGGCACGCTCATCGGGTCCGCCACGCTGTGGGGCATCGACACGCACAACCGCAACGCCCACATCGGGCTGGGGCTGTTCCCGGCCGCCCGGGGCAAGGGCTACGGCACCGACGTGGTCGCGGTGCTGTGCCACTACGGGTTCACCGTGCGCGGCTTGCGCCGGCTGCAGATCGAAACGCTCGCGGACAACGCCGCGATGCTGCGCTCCGCCGAGCGCAACGGCTTCGTCCGCGAGGGCGTACTGCGCTCCTCGGCCTGGGTGATGGGCGAGTTCCTGGACGAGGTGCTGCTCGGGCTCCTCGCCCAGGACTGGGAGCCGGCCCCGGCGCGCTAGGCGCCCCCGGCGCGGCAGGACACGGCACGGCCGGACCGGACCGGACCGGACCCGACCCGCGTCCGGCCGCGCCGTGCCGGGGCGGCGGCTCAGGCCAGGTCGAACCGGTCGAGGTTCATGACCTTGTCCCACGCAGCCACGAAGTCCCGTACGAACTTCTCCCGCGCGTCGTCACACGCGTACACCTCCGCCAGCGCCCGGAGCTGGGAGTTGGAGCCGAAGACGAGGTCGACGGCCGTGGCGGTCCACTTCATCTCGCCCGTGGACCGGTCCCGCCCCTCGAACTCGCCCTCCACCGTGGCGGACGCCTTCCATTCCGTCCCCATGTCGAGCAGGTTGACGAAGAAGTCGGGGGTCAGCGTTCCGGGCCGGTCGGTGAACACACCGTGCGGGGACTGCCTGAAGTTGGCGTTCAGGGCCCGCATGCCGCCGAGCAGCACGGTCATCTCCGGTGCCGTCAGCGTCAGCATCGAGGCCCGGTCCAGCAGCAGGGTCTCCGGCGCCGGCTTCTCCCCGGCCCGGAGGTAGTTGCGGAACCCGTCCGCGCTCGGCTCCAGGACCGCGAAGGACTCCACGTCGGTCTGCTCCTGCGAGGCGTCCGTGCGGCCGGGCGCGAACGGGACCGTGACGGCATGCCCGGCGTCCCGAGCCGCCCGCTCGACGGCCGCGCAGCCGCCCAGGACGATCAGGTCGGCCAGCGAGATCCTCGTACGGCCGGACCGCGAGCCGTTGAACTCCTGCCGGACCCGCTCGAGGGCCTCCAGGACCTCGGAGACCGCGGGGGTGTCGTTCACCTCCCAGTGCCGTTGCGGCGCCAGCCGGATCCGCGCCCCGTTGGCCCCGCCCCGCTTGTCGGTGCCGCGGAAGCTCGCGGCCGAGGCCCAGGCCGTGGCGACCAGCTGGGGGACGGACGGGCCCGACGCGAGGATCGTCTCCTTGAGCTCCGCGACCTCCTCGTCCGTGATCAGGTCGTGGTCGACGGCGGGGACCGGGTCCTGCCACAGCTGCGGCTCGGGGACCCAGGGGCCGAGGTAGCGCGTGACCGGCCCCATGTCGCGGTGCAGCAGCTTGTACCAGGCCTTCGCGAAGGCGTCGGCCAGCTCGTCCGGATGCTGCTGGAAGCGGCGTGCGATCGGCGCGTACACCGGATCCAGCTTGAGCGCGAGGTCGGTGGTGAGCATCATCGGGGCGTGCCGCTTCGCGGGGTCGTGGGCGTCGGGCACGGTGTCCTGGGCCGCCGCGTCCTTCGGCTTCCACTGGTGCGCGCCGGCCGGGCTCTTCGTCAGCTCCCAGTCGTATCCGAACAGGTTGTCGAGATAGCCGTTGTCCCAGCGTGTCGGCTCGTTGGTCCACGCCCCCTCCAGCCCGCTCGTGAGCGTGTGCGGGCCCGAGCCGGTGCCGAAGGTGTTCCGCCAGCCCAGGCCCTGCTCCTCCAGGGGGGCCGCCTCGGGCTCCGGACCGATGTACTCGGGGTCCACCGCGCCGTGGCATTTGCCGAACGTATGCCCTCCGACGATGAGCGCCACCGTTTCCGTGTCGTCCATCGCCATACGCCCGAACGTCTCCCGGATGTCCCGGGCGGCGGCCAGCGGGTCCGGGTTTCCGTTGGGCCCTTCCGGATTCACGTAGATCAGGCCCATCTGAACGGCACCGAAAGGACCGGAGAGCTGCCTGTCACCGCTGTACCGCTCGTCTCCGAGCCAGGTGTCCTCCGGCCCCCAGAAAATCTCCTCGGGTTCCCAGATGTCCTCCCGGCCGAAGCCGAATCCGAAGGTCTTGAAGCCCATTGATTCCAGGGCGCAGTTACCCGTGAAGACGAGCAGGTCCGCCCAGGAGATCTTCCGCCCGTACTTCTTCTTGACCGGCCACAGAAGCCGCCGCGCCTTGTCGAGGCTCGCGTTGTCCGGCCAGCTGTTCAAAGGGGCGAAGCGCTGTGCGCCCTCACCTCCGCCGCCCCGGCCGTCCGCGATCCGGTACGTGCCCGCCGCATGCCAGCTCATCCGGATGAACAGCGGCCCGTAGTGCCCGTAGTCGGCGGGCCACCAGTCCTGCGAGGTGGTCATCACCTCGAACACGTCGCGTTTCAGCGCGTCCACGTCGAGGGTCGCGAACTCCGCCGCGTAGTCGAAGTCCTCGCCCATCGGGTCGGCCAGGGGCGAATTCTGATGGAGAACCTGAAGGTCCAGCTGATTGGGCCACCAGTCGCGGTTCGTGCGGGGAGGGGTCGCCGTGGGGGCCGGGGAGGGGATTACCGGGTTCTCGCTCTCGCTACCGGACACGTCCGTCCTTCTTTCCTGTCTCGGTTTTCCGTGCCGGCTGCTGCCGGCCCGTGACGTCGGCCGCTCATCGAAGTCGAGTGTTCGAGCCGTCTCGGCGTCCGTAATCGTCGCGCACCGCAGGCTTCAGAGCCACGAGAACACGCACGCACGGGAATGCTTAGTACGACGGGATGATTTCCACCGCCGCATCCGGCCCTTTCACGTGGGGCGCGGCAGGGGAGGCATTCCCATTCCGGGGAAATGGCCGGGAGACGGTGCTCGCCGCGCCTCGGGGCCCTGTCACACCCGGGGCCAGGCGGCCATCGCCCAGGAGAACACCCCGAACAGCAGCAGCCCCGTCGCGACGGCGACCAGCAGCCACGGGCCGGCCGGGGTCTGCGCGAACGAGCGGAGGGTGTCGTCCACCCCCTTCGCCTTCCGCGGGTCGTACGAGACGGCCGCGTGTACGAGGAACGCCCCGGCCGCCGTGAACACGGCCCCGCGTGCCACGCCGCCCACCACGCCGAGCACGTCCACGGCCCGCCGGGCGCCCCGGGGAAGGCGGCCCGTCTCCATGTGCTCGCGGAAGGTCAGCCGGGCCGCACCCACCACGACGACGATCCCCCCGACGGCGATGCCGAGGCCCGCCAGCCCCACGAGCCACGGGCCGGCGGGGACGGCCAGCAGCTGGGCCGTGACGTCCCGGGACTGCTCGTCGCTCGAACGCCCACCGCCCCGGCCGGCGGCGAAGGACAGCGCGGAGAAGGCCGTCACCGCGTAGAAGACGGTCCGGGCCGCCGCCGCCACGCGCTTGGCCGGCTTGCGCCCGTCGGGTCCCACGGAACCGAAGAGGACCTCCGAGCACCGCCAGAGCGCCATCGCCACCAGACCGATGCCGACGGCCCACACCAGCACCCGCCCGAACGGCTGGCCGGCGAGCTCGGCGAGCGCCCCCGTACGGT
>NZ_JZWV01000295.1 GCF_000966975.1 Streptomyces katrae
CGTACGGTCGGCCGCGTTTCCGCCGGTCCCGAACGCGATCCGCAGGGCCAGCGCGCCCACCACCACGTACAGCACCCCGCGCGTGGCCAGCCCGCACCGGGCGGCCGCGGCCACCGCCGCGTGGGTCTCGCGCGCCCTGGTTCCGCCGCCGGACGGTTCAGTCATGACCCAGCCCTCCAGTCCTTCCCCTCAGGGGCTCCGCACGCCTCCCCTGCCCGCTGCCGTCCGTGCCATGCCCCGCGCCGGACCCGGGGCGCGGCCGGCCGCGGCCCGCCCGGCCCGCCGTTTCGGTCCCGGCGGCCCGGGTAACCGCGCGGTCACGGAGCACCACCCCCGACGAGGAGGCAACACCCATGGCCGGCATAGGCGGTTGCATCACCCTGATCGTGGTGGGGGCCATCCTCACCTTCGCGAGCGACTGGCACATGGACGGCGTCAACCTGGACGTGGTGGGCCTGATCATGATGGCCGGGGGGCTGCTGGGACTCGCCGTCTACAGCAGCGTCCTGCGCCGTCGCCGGGCCGCCGCCCTCCCCGTGGTCGACGAGACCCGCGACGACCGGCTCTGAGGCACGGTCGGCCGCCCGTCGCCGCGGCCGCCGAGGGGAGGAAACCCCCGCCGAGGTGCAAACCACCCGATCCCGGGTAGGCGCGGCCCATGATCGCCCCATTTCCCCTCGGGGCCCCCGGCCGTCCGCCCGGTCCGGCCGGGCGGACGGCCGGGGGCCCGTGGCACACCGGGAGGACACCTTGCCCAGCACCGCAGTGACGTACCGTGCCGCCCTCCCGGGGCTGATCGCCCTGCCGGGCGTCTACCGCCCCCAGGCGGACACCCTGCTGCTCGCCGACGCCCTCGCCCGGGAGCCGCTGCGCCCCGGTGCGCAGGTCGTCGAGATCGGGACGGGCACCGGCGCGATCGCCCTGCGGGCGGCCGCCAGGGGCGCCGAGGTCACCGCCGTGGACGTGGCGTGGCCCGCCGTCCTGGCCGCCCGTCTCAACGGCTGGCGCCGGCGGCTGCGGCTGCGCGTCCTGCACGGAGACTTCGCCGCCCGCACCCGGGGGCGGCGCTTCGACCTGGTCCTGGCCAACCCGCCCTACGTCCCCGGC
>NZ_JZWV01000296.1 GCF_000966975.1 Streptomyces katrae
CCCGGCCCCGACGTCCGGCTCCCCGGCAGCGGGGCCCGGCGCGCCTGGGAGGCCGGCCCGGAAGGCCGGGCCGTCATCGACCGGATCTGCACGGCTGCTCCGGCCCTGCTGCGCCCGGGAGGCGTGCTCCTGATGGTCCACTCGGGGATGTGCGGGACGCAGAAGACCCTCGCCCTCCTCGCCGGACAGGGAATGGCCTGTCTCTTATACACATCTC
>NZ_JZWV01000297.1 GCF_000966975.1 Streptomyces katrae
GGCCGGTACTGCGTGCGCGCGGGGCCTGGCTGCGGGCGGAGGGGCTCGCGCAGGACGGCGACGAGCACGAGGAACTGGTGGTGGTCCGTGCCGAGTACCCCTGAACCCGGGCACCCCGTGCCGCCCCCGCCCCCGCCCGCGCAAGGGCCCCGCCCGCGGCGGGTGTCCGTGGACCGGGGTGGTCCGGTCCTGGTCGAGGGCCCGGTCGAGGTCACCCTGGACGACGGGACGACCGTCCGGTCGGACCGGTTCATGGTCGCCGTCTGCACGTGTCGGCGCAGCCGTACGTACCCCTGGTGCGACACCAGCCACCGTGCGCGCGAGCGCCCGGCCCCGGCCCCGGGGGACCCGGACGGAACGGGGAGACCCGACGTGACCGGCAGACCCGATGTCACCGGCAGATCCGACGGCCCCGGGAGGCCCGACGGACCCGACGGACCCGAGGACAGGAACCAGCGATGACCGCACC